>CP033461.1 GCA_007833815.1 Brevibacillus laterosporus
TAGTTACCACTCATACAGGTGAGCATAAATATATCTGTAATTATTTGTTGGGTGATGAAATGGCAATTAAATTTTTAAAAAAATACACATGGGATCGGTATGAGCTAGATGGAAAGAAAGTTGTACTTTTTATTTGGGACAATCAATTGCTAGAACTAGGTAAAGGTTATGAACACGTTGAAATAGTACAAATACCATTTGATATACAAGTATAAAAATGAAAGAGGGATGGGGTAATCATAGATGTTAATTAAGGAACAAGCTGATTTTGGATTCATGTATTCTTTATCGGAAGAATCAGGAATAAAAATTCATGAACATGCGATAAAGAGGTACAAGCAAAGAGTAGAGAGTGGATTAAACCTTGAAGAGTGTGTTGCTACTATAGTCAAAAAGTATCAAGAGGGAAGAAAAGAAAAGGGTAAAGACAGAAAGAAACGAGATTTTATTGAGAAAGCTACACTATCATATTTTAATGATGAACAGTATATTGTTGCTTATAAAAAGCGTGATTACTTATTGATTGCTACAATTGCCAAAAATACTATTCTGCTAGAACCAACAACTGGTAAACCCAAGATCGCATTGAAAAAAGAAGAAAATGATAAAAAAAATAAGAGTCCTTATCGTAGGAATGATATAGATCGTTATCTGCATCAGATTTGGAATAAATAACAGTGATGTTATAATCCCTAATTATTGACATGTCATTGATTGGGGATTATAATGAAATACATGGTAAAAGAATTGGAGTGGTCTACATGTCTATTAATGAAAAACCTAAATTTACAATAGATGAGGTCATGACTACTACAGAAGCCGCCAAAAGGTATCCTATAAAGCTCGATACCCTAAATCATGCTATTACAAGAGGTCAACTGGATGATTTGATTGAAAAAGGTTTAATTAGAAAGACAACCGGTTCACGCTCGCCTTGGTTAGTTACGCCATTGGCCGTAGAAGAGTACCTCAAGAGAAAAAAGTACTAGTTTGGCAAAAACGCATTCTTCGGTTTGCGTTTTAAATTTAATCTAAAAAGGAACGTACGTTCTGAATGGGAGGATGATTGAAATGTTAACCGTAGCAATTTTAGGGGGTCACAGAAGTCATCATTTGAGAAGATTGGTTTAAAAAATGGATTTAAAATTCTATTTCACGATGGTAAACTTCGTAAAAAAAATGGAATGCAAGAGATTAAGAACATGATAAAAAAAGCCGATTGTGTTGTAATCCTTTCAGGTGCTTGTGGGCATAGATCCATGTGGGCAGCTAAAGAATTTTCTAAGGAATTTAATAAAACCATTTTGTATACTGATAATGGTTTTGGTATCACAGGTGCTATCGAATTAGTAAAGGAAGCAGTGGCTTCATAAAAGATATTTCAAAAATGGATTTGATCGAAGAAGTAGCCGGAATGGACGATAAATAATTTTATAAATTGTGTGTGATGGAACCTGGGAGAAGCGCGGTAATCAGTGCTGTTACTCGGCTACTTACTATGTGAAATGGAAGGTGTATATTTTATGTTCAGTATAAAGCATATTAATATTGAAATTTATTTTAATCGACTTGTTGAGGTAAGTAATAAGATTTTTGAAGGTAAGGAAATCACTGTTGATAGAGAAGCATTAATAATGACTGTAAAGATTCCGTTTGAAAATTGTACAGAAATAATTGAGTTAGGATGTGCTGGAATTCCAGATAAATACAGGGTGGACCCCCCAAGCGATGAGTATGGTGAGCCCTATTTTTATGTAATGTTGCAACAAAGAGAGCTTAATTTGGTCGAGATAACGGACGATCTGTTTAATGCATATAGTGAGAGAGAAAGAGAATTTGTAAAGTCAGTAAATAATAATTATGACTTATCTGAGATAGAGCGAATAATTCTCACATTTAACAATACTCCAACTAAACTTATAATGATGGAATTAGTATAGTTTCATGGACACCTCTTAGTTAGTCCTTACAATGAAAACAAGAGGATAAGTCTTTTTCTAAAAAGGTTCGGAATATTGATGACTCACAAATAATAGAGAGAAAAAAGAAGAATGTAGATCGTTAGGAATTAATTAGAATTGAAAGATAGAGGAGAATAAAAATTATGCAACTCATGAATAGATTCCAAAAATACATTGAAACATACAAAAAAGTAAAATTTTCTGTAGTGATAATTTCTGCTGTTGTTGGATTTTTACTAGGTTTGTATACTAAGACACTATTGTAATTTTAGTTGAAAATAAACTGCTGAAGCATCTGACATAGTAGAAAGGAGAAAATTTCATGACTACCTTGATTATTGCAGAAAAACCTTTAGTAGCAAAGGCTATTGTTAACTCAGTGTTCCCACATGCGAAGAAAAAGGAAGGCTATTACGAAACACCTACACATATGATTACATGGGCCATAAGCCACTTGCTAAGTTTAGCAGACCCAGAAGATTATGATATTACTTATAAAGTATGGTCTTTTGACCATTTGCCTATTATTCCAGATCAGTTTCTGCTTCGACCTAATCCTGAGACGATAAACCAATTAGAGGTCATTAAAAGGTTAGCCACGGCTTGCACAGACATTATAAATGCCACTGATTGCTCCAGAGATGGTGAACTCTTTTTTTCTTATATTATGGAATACCTGAAAATAAAAAAGCCTGTTAAACGACTGTGGACCAGTTCCCTAACCGATGATGCTATACGCCTTGCTTTTATGAAAATGAAAGATACAAGTCATTATGTAGATTTACTGGAGGCTGCCAAAGTAAGAAGTGTCTCTGATTGGCTGATTGGTTTAAATGCAACTCGTGCATTTACGATATCTCAAGGAGATATAACGATCGATCGAGTGCAAACTCCGGTTGTGGGAATGGTATACGACCGTCAGTTGGCCATAGAGCAGTTTCAGTCAACAACTTCCTTTATAATAAATGCTGAGTTTACTCAGACTAATGCAATTTATGAAGGGGTTTGGCAAGGAGACGATAGAATAGATTTACCTAGTGCTCAAGTTATTTCAGAAAAAGTAAAGAACAGTACTGGTAAAATAGTTCAGTACAGTCAGAATGAATGCGAAGAATCAGCTCCAAAATTGTATGACTTGACTTTGTTGCAAAAAGAAGCTAATGCACTACATGGTTATTCACCAATCCACACTTTGTTAGTTGCTCAAAGCTTATACGAATCACAATATATTACCTATCCTAGGACAAGCAGTTCATACGTAGATGAGACCAGTATTCCATTCATGCATAGCGTGTTTAACCTAGTCGTAAAAACTAAAAAAGGCTCTAAAATGACGATGGGTGCAGATCCATCTTTTGTTTCTACAAGAAATAAAAATTTGTTTAGACCAGATAAAGTTGATGATCATCATGCCATACTATTAACGGAAAAATTCCCGGTATCTTTGTCTGAAGATCAATCTAAGCTGTACGACATGATCGTTAGAAGGTTTATATCTCATTTTTTCCCCCCAGCAACATACATAAATCATAATATTCTTACCGAAATTGAAGGAGAGGTCTTTAAAACATCAATTAAACAAGAAAAGGAGAAAGGGTGGAAGAGAGTATATAAGAAGCAGGGTTTCTTTGACCAGGAAGAAAAGGAGTACATTGTTGAACAAATTAGCATTGATGCAAACGGAATAATTAAATGCTTAGAATCAGAGGTAGTAGAGAAAAAGACGCATCCTCCAAAGTGGTTTACAGAAGGAACACTTATTGCAGCCATGCAAACGGCTGGTAAGCAAAGTAATGATCCAGAAGTCAGGGAAGAGTTTAAGGAATGTGGGTTGGGAACTCCAGCATCGCGTGCAGCCATTTTAGAAAGTACGATTGCAGTTGGTTACCTGGAAAGGAAAGGGGAAAGAGTATCGGTAACATCCAAAGGTCAGTTATTGATCGAAACATTACGTAGTATAGGATTAAATTTGCTTACCTCGTGTGAAATGACAGGTGAGTGGGAGAAGAAAATGAATGAAATTGCTAAAGGTTCATATCAAGCGCAAAGATTTATGGATCAGGTTAAAAAGATTACCCAACATATAGTCGGTACAGTAAAATCTCAATCTACACAATCTAATGTAGCAAGTAGTAATAATGAGATTGGACCATGCCCAATATGTAAAGTAGGAAAGATAGTGAATAAAGGGAAAATATATAGTTGTTTAAACTATTCAACCGGTTGTAGGTTCACAATTAGACGAGAAATTTTAGGAACAAAAATAACTGAAAAGATACTTCTAGACATATTAGAAAAGGGAACTACTCCTTATCTAAATTTCATTAATTCAAAAGGAAAAAAATTCGAAGCCAGATTGAAACTAATACCTAGTGGTAAAACAGAGTTTGAATTCCCTATAAAATCAAATTCCAAAAGTAAGGATTGATACATTGCAACTAAATATTACTTTTGATATAATAAAAACAGATGGCGAAGCTATGTCCTATTTTAGGGATAGCTATTTTTTATATCCATTTTCATAAAACATTTGATAAATAATATATATTTTTTAACAAGAGCCCATTCGAATTCGAAGGGCTTTTTGTTATGGACAGATTTATCAGGCTGTGTTTTTTAAAATCATCTTTTAAATTTTGGGGAGTGATTATGTTTGAATAGAGCAGGCTTTTTACTAGTAATTACTTCGTTTGGAGTTTCCTTTCTAACAACAAAAACTATTATTCCATTATGGATGCCAAATAGTTTGGGAATAATCAGTCTCATTTTATTACTCATTACTTTACGAACAAAGAAAGCAGTATGGTTTTCAGCAGCAACTCTATTTTCGATCATTGGCTTTTGGGGTTCATATAGTTTTCAGATGTTTGGTCAAAAGTCATGGGCATCTCTTGTTATTAATGTGCCAGTTTTCATTGGTTACTGTATTAGTTGTGTCATTCTTTTTATGCATTGGAAAATATCGAAACCATCACAACAACCTTCAGAAGAACGAAATTTCTTCTTTAAGTGGTTTCCCAGGCTATTAAAACGGAAGAAACACAATTTAGAAGGAGTTACATTCACATTAGGAGAGATTGTTGATGAATCAGAATTTATCAAGAAGTAATCCACTCCTATGGGGAGGGAAATCAGCTTTTACCCACACACTAATTGTGGGTCCAACTAGATGTGGAAAAACAGCATCATTATTAAAACCAATGCTGTATCAAATTTTATTAAAGAAGAGGATGGGAATCCCTGTTGGTTTGTCAGTTATAGAACCAAAAGGTGACATGGCTTTAATGGTAGCTGAGATGTGTGATGCAATGGAAATTCCATGTAATCATCTTGATCCAGTAAGAAGCACAAAAGATAAATGGAATGTAATGGATGGTGAAGTTGATGATGTAGCAGAAACGACGGTTGCCGTTTTAAAAAGTCTATTTGGAAAGCAAGAATCATTTTTTGCCATTGTTCAAGAGCTATCATCACGTAGTATTTGTAAGTTACTCAAAACGATATATGAAAATAACATGGATATAACTGATGTTTTAAAAAACCTACGGGATAGAGATCTACTTCAAAGAAACGTAGATTTACTAAAGAGTACTGGTAAAGCACCTGACTTAGTAAATTTTTTTGAACATGAACTTTTAGGTTCAGGTGATCTAGCAAAAAAATATCAACAATTTGTTATTGGATTACGCGCTCAGCTAGAGAATCTCATTTCAAATGCCAAGTTACAAAAAATTACAACAGGAAAAAGTACCTTTAACATTGATACGCATTTTGAAAATGGCGGGGTATTGGCAGTAAATACTGCTTTAGGGGAACTAAAGGCTGCCGGAGATGCTTTTGGGCAATTTTCCATGATGCATCTCCAGCTGGCCACTTTAAGACGTAAAGGAACAGAAGAAACTAGGATTCCACATTATTTATTTGGCGATGAATATTCAAGGTACATTAATCCAGGAGTAGAAATGTTCTTATCCATTGCTGCTGAGTATAAAGTAGCAGGTATTTTTGCTTTGCAGTCTCTTAATCAACTTGAAATTGAGTCAGGAAAATTGTCTGCAAGGGCTATGAAACAGGCTATTATGGCCAGCACAAGAAATAAAATTGCTTTTGGAGGATTGGAATATCCAGATGCTGAAGAGTTCTCGAAAATCTTCGGTAAGAAAGAGAGAATCATTAGACAAAAAACGTATGAAGGTGGTTTAGTTCCACAGCTATTTCCTAAGGCTTATCGTGATATTGAGGAAGAAATTCCAAGATACGCTCCAAGTTTATTAATGGATGGACTACCTGATTTTCATTTCGTTGCAAAACTCTTAAGTGGAATTACTCCTCAAAAACCCGTAATTGCAAAAGGAAGTTTTGTTCCGCGAGATTGGAAAGAGTTATTGATAGACAAACAAGCAGTAATGATGGATAACAGAACCATTCTTCAAGAGGTTTGGGACAGGATTATGCTTCCTTTTCACATGACAAAACAAAAGAAAAAAGAGAAATATTTTAGTGAGCTTCTTTCCGAAAATCCATTTGAAAATAAAAGTACTCTAACAGTTGAGGAAGAGAATAAAAGGGTGTTTGAAGAGTGGCTTAGTAACAATGCTAGTCTTACTAGAGCAATTCAAGATAGTTCATCTACTTTGAAAGGAGGTGATGTATCAAAGGATTCTAACCACCAAGAATCGCCTGGAACTGATGTTACATCTATAGAGCTACAAAAGGGTGAGACCATTATCAATGATGAGGTGACGACACAGCTAAATCAGGTACCTAATTTACGTGGGGATAATGTCATGAAAGATTCGGTACAGTTTGATACACCAATAACAAGAAAAGTACCTGAACAAACAATAAAAATAAAAAATCATCAAATAGCTGAAAATAAAAAGAATACTAATGATGATTATCAATCTAAATCTCCAGTAACAAATGGTTGGTGGGAGGATGATGAGGACTAGAATGCATTATTTAACAGATTAAAAATACTTGCACAGATACACTCTTTACAAATAAAAGGGTGTTTTTTATATTCCCAAAAATTAAAGGAGGCAACATTCATGGTAGAACAAGATAAAATGGAGAATTTGGAAATGGAAGATTCTTTTGAACAAGAAGAGATAATCAATGAAAATTATCAGGATGAAGAAATGGCGGATTATGAGGATTTAAACATTGATGAAATGGTTAAAAACCAATTTACTGATCTTCCTGAAGAGGATCTATCACTTGCAACTGAAACAGATGAGACAGAGGCTAGTTACTCCAGTAATGTAGAAAATGAGGAGGGTCCTAAATATAAAGTTTTAAAAACATTAATAGAAGGTCTTGATCAAGAAAAAGTCAATGAAATGAAGGCCAAACAGTCACAGCATTCTCGGATTGATGAGAATTGGAAAGCAATTTATCGGGCTGTTCAGAATCGACAAATCATTGAGGCAGAGATGATAGGTGTAGAGCCGAAATATAACAAGCTGTGTGCAGTAGTTGGAATTGGCACCATTCGCGGCTATATCCCGTTTGAATACACTGGTTTTGCTAGTAAAGAACAAATGAATTCATTTATTGGCAAAAGAGTTGGCTTTAAAGTTAAGCAACTTGATCGTGAAAATAATATATTTGTTGCCTCACGCATTGATGCCTTGGAAGTGCGAGCTACCTTAACGTGGCAGCGCATCGAGGAAGGTCAGACGGCTATAGCTGTAGTGCGAGGGTACATCCGTGATCCAAAGCTTCCAGCAAATATAAGTCCTGCTCGTGCTCTACGTGTTGACCTTGGTGGTGTAATGGTAACTATATTAGCAGTAGATGTGGATCATGGCTGGATAGACGACCTAAGTGAAGAATATCAACTAGGTGATCCTCTAGAAGTGAAGATTATGGAAGTCGATAAGGAACGTAAAAAAATTAAAATTAGTGCCAAAGCTTTAAAACCATCTCCTTACCCAGAATGCACAAAAAGATTTGAGCAAATGGGTGTTTATATAGGTAAGGTGACTGGAGTTGTTGAATATGGGGTGTTCGTTTCTCTTGAACCGGGTGTAGATGTTCTATGCAAGCATATGCCTTTCACAGAACTACAAAAGGGTGATCGTGTAACGGTTAGATTATTGAATGTAAATGTAGCCAAGCAGCAGATGAAAGGAAATTTAGTACGTAAATTATAAGATGGGTGGAGGGCGACTATTATCTATAGTCGCCTTCTTTAATATGGGCATAAAAAGTGAAGTAGAAAAAGGTGATTGGAATGGAAAAATGGAAGATTAATTGGTCTCAGGTACGCTATTTTCCAAAACTAAATCCTAATGTTATTCAGGAAAGACATGAAAAAGTGATTGAATGTTTAGTTAAGGTTGGGGTCATACGTGGTGATCAATTAAGAAATATGTTTTTTCGTGGTAAGAAATCAAAAGTAAAACAAATGGAACACTATGGCATGATAGTTAGACACGAATTAGTAAGTGAGGAACGAAGTATCTTCTTTTATACATTATCAGCAGCATTGATAGAAGAATACAATGGACTTGTTATTCGCGACTATAAAAGAACAGCTGTGAGTGCAATAATTGAAAGACTTGTTTTTCTTGATACTGTTATGAAATTTGATGAATTCAAGCCAATCATTCAAGATTCTAACGAGCCTCCTTTTGTGGGAGTAATTAAGATAGGGAAAAATCAAATATACACCGGTATCATTTATCAAAATGTTCAGGAGTGGCAGCATTATTTTAAGTGGTCACCTAACGATCGAAAACGTAATATCTTATTGATAGCAGATAGCTTGGATCATCTAGAGCCTCTAGAAACACCGATAAGTAACTATTTAAATCAAAATTCTAGACTAAGGATACTAATCAGAAGAGAGAAAGAACGCTCATTTTATATTTGGAATGGTTTCAATTGGGTAAAAGAATAAGATATAATATACACATATTTATATGATGTAATATAAGACGTAATATATGATTACTTATTGTTGAAAATACTTTGGATAATACCTTGTAACAATTGGGGAATTTGCTAGAATAATAGCATAAATAAGTCCTCCAAAGTATTCTTGTATGCCAGCACAACTTAAAGAATGAAGGGGCATACCGTAATTGGCAGAGTCAATCGGTATAACTGAATGTGGAAACGCATCAGACCTATGCTTATAGACTTCCTACGCTCTCATAGTAGCCTAGAGAAGAGAATAAGCCCAACTGATTATTAATCAGACCCTACCCTTAACGACTCCTTGAGAGTGAAGTTAAGACAAGACATACCCACCACGCGGTATGAACTTTCCAAAACTGGTGTGCGTAAATCAGTCGAGGATTTTACAGGACCCTAGCGAAGCTATGTCCAGATTACTATTTCATAATAAATAATGAAGCTATCCTACTGCTCGGATATTATTGAGCAGCCTAGGGTAGCTTTTTTTATTTTATAAATGTGACTGAAAGGAGTGTTTGAAATACTCATTTAAAGTGAAGAATATCCATGGCATTTCGATATTCCAAAAATTAGAAGGAGAGTGAATTATATGAGTACAGATATTATAAATTCGACTCGAGCAGCAGAATTACTTGAAAAAGTATTAATTAGTGGGGATTTATCAGCACTAACTGCTGAAGAGAGGATTCTATATTACACAAAGGTTTGTGAAAGTATAGGACTAAACCCTTTAACAAAACCATTTGATTACATCAAATTAGATGGAAAATTAGTCTTGTATGCCAAGCGTGATGCAACGGACCAACTTAGAAATATTCATGATATCAGTATATTGATTAGTAGTCGTGAATGTATTGGTGATCTATACGTTGTCCAGGCAAGAGCAACTTCACAAAAAAAAGGTCGAACAGATGAATCCATTGGTGTAGTTAACATTGCTAATTTAAAAGGCAATCATCTGGCTAATGCGTTCATGAAGGCTGAAACCAAAGCAAAGAGAAGAGTTACTCTAAGTATTGCTGGACTTGGTTTTTTAGATGAAACAGAACTAGAAACCATTTCAGATGTGACCTATCCTACTGTTAATGATTCTCCTCCAAAACCCTCTCTTAATAATCCAACTATGGATTCATCAAACCAGACTAATCAATCTACATTACATCAAGAATCTTCCCAATCTCCAATTAAAACCGATCCTTATTGGATTGAAGGTGTTGTGCTTAACCTAGAGGGATGTAGTGAACTAATAGCAGGGAAAACTTGCTACAATATAACACTATCAACTGGTCACAAAATATATATTCCTGAAGGACATCCAGTTATTGAACATTATCAATTATTGGCTGGTCAATATTTTGAATTCCTTGTGAATTTATGGGAAGAAAAGGAATGTATTTCTGGTGGTATGGAAGCAATGAAACGTAAACAGTCAGAGCCAAGAATTCAAAAAGGATTTATAGTAGATCAAATTGATTTTTCAAGGAGAAGCGACAACCAGGAGCCATTTGCAAAATTGCGAGTAAGAAAAATAGAAGGCGGAGATCCATTTTATGTAGTAGCCACAGCTGAACTCATTGGAGCTGTTGAAAAGATCGTTGTAAATGAACCAGTTGCTTTAGACTTTTCTGAGGAAAATGGATTTATCTTTTTAAAATCTGTTTCATAAAGGGGATATTTGAATGATTCGATCAGCATTTTCCGATGGGGATGCCATGATATCTGTTTTTCCATCCTTTGAAGGTGGTATTCATCTCATTAGGGTCGAAAATAAAGAAAGAAGATTAATAGTTCATAGTACTGTTAAGTCAAAAACGGCTGCCGAGTTAATAGAGCAGGCCGTTTTTCATTTTAAGCAGTGGAAATCTTGGATGTTCATGCCCTGGATGCCAAATTTAGAGGTTCATCTGATTGCAAAACCGGTAATATTGCAATCGTCATGGTCCCAAATTCTCTAGTGAAAGGTGTTGAGTTAAATGTCAGCCATATTACCAAGTATCGTTGAAATTGCTCAACAAAATAATCTAGTTTTTGCAAGACGTCAGTACAGCAAAAAGGAATTGGCACTAAAATGCCCCTTTTGTCATGCTGACGAAAATAATAAAGATAAGCACTATCTATCTATAAATGTCTCTAAAAATGTGTTTAAATGCTTCTTCTGTGGGATAAAAGGTGGGGTCTTAAGATTTGAATCTCTTCTAACAGATACCCCAGAAAAAGAGATACATGATAAATATAGAATTTCCTCGGGTCACACAAAGAGTAATCTTCATCCAGTTGAACAATTAACTACGCATCAATTAAGCCAATTGGGTTTTTTAAACAAACCGAACTGGAGGAATTTAAAAAAGAGAGACTATGAGTACTATTTAAATACTCGTGAATGGATCTGGAAAGAATGGGTGAATTATATCCATTCGAAACAGTATTTGGCATACCAATTACTAATTATAGGCATCGCTATTGGTAAGTATCAAAAGGTGATTGCTCAAATTACAAAAATAGAAAATGAAGTTCAGACACCATTAGTTGATAGAGTTCTTGAGATTTATTCACAAGAAAAGAGACCTAAATGGACAATACAAGCAGAAGAGTTTGCTTCTGAAATTCTTAATGCATCGAGCAGTTGTAAGATGCCCATAGAGGAAGCTACTCCTGATTACAAATCTACAGAATCTGTTCCAAGTATAGGAGGAAGAATATGAATAAATGTATGTTACTTGGTCGTTGGACCAATAAATTAGAAACTAAAAATGTAAATGGTAAGACAGTCATTAACGCTACACTGGCGACACCGAAAACATATGTAAAAGAAGGAGAAAGTTCTGCTGACTTCCTTAATATTGTTATATGGGAGAAACGTGCAGAGGTTACAGCTCTTCATCATGGAAATAAGGGAGACGAGGTGCTGGTTGAAGCAAGAGTACAAACAAGATCTTTTAATAAAGATGGTGTGAAACAATACATTACAGAGTTTCTTGTAGAAGATATTCATTTTTTGCGAAAAGCAAAAGAAAATGCTCAAGCTGAACAATCAGAGCAAAACTTTCCGTCTCAAATGAACAGTGGCTTGAGTTCAAGTAATAACTCCTTTAACCAATCTTCTACAGCCCCTCAAAACCCATGGGGCTTCCCTCAAAGTGCACAGTCAAATCCATTTGGAATTCCAACGAATTAGAGTATATTGATGATTTATTCTTTCTCACGTCTTTCTCTATATCTACAATGTCCATTACGTTTTTATTGGAAGTATATCGAGAAAAGATCAGAACCAATAACAGAGCCTTTAGCACTTGGTAAAGCAGTACATCATAGCTTAGAGATGATCATTAAAAATGGTTTATCAATAGATGAAGCCGTATATGAGGGATGGATTAATACAGATTTCTTTCCACTAAAGAGATCTGATATGGAATGGTTGATACGTAATGCTCGTGCTTCCCAAGGAATGGGACGAGTAGAAGAATATTTCAAACTTCCTTTATCTACTTCTCCATTTAGTCCAAACATTCAAGGATATATTGATCTACACAATCATTCTTGGCTATTAGATTGGAAAACTAACAGAAAAACATATGGTATTAAAGATACTATGCAAGTTTTGCTATATGCATGGGCTTTAATGCAAAAATTCGGGGTTTCTGAAGTAAAGGGAACCCTTTATTTTTTGCGTTATAAATTACCTGTTTCAGCTATATTTGATAACCATCAAGCTGAGATAGCCCGACTCTGGGCCTATGACACAGCAATGGAAATAGATGAAAAACGCTTTCTAATCAATGATTCGCAAATTAAAGTGGATCATTTGTTTCCACCAAAACCATCTAGTTTATGTAAGCATTGCCCTTGGGCATTGGAATGCTATCAAAAAAAGAACAATCAAAGGGAGCGATCGTTATGGCAATTAGCATAGAAGAGGCTCGTTTACAACATGCATTAATAGAAGGAACTGAGCTTGCAAAAGAAATTGAGCTAATGGAAGCAGCATTGAAACAAGCTAAGAATAGGTTAAAGACAATCGTAGAAACTTATGGTGAGGTATCCACAGATACAAGTATTTGGGGGTTTTCTTCAAGTCAATCTTGGAAATTCGCACCGGATAAACTCAAGGCTTTTGCAACAGATATACTTATTGAAACTGGACAAAATCCTTGGGATTTCTTATCGATAACATCTACTGATCTTAAAAAACTTCAATATACTGATGAGAAATTGGCAGAGTATGGAACAAAAAAGGTAACTAAGTCATTTAAATCAAGAAGTAAGTAAGTGCTTTTTGAATAAATTCCACTAATAACCAAAATTGAGAGGATGATTGAAATGTCCAAAAGAAAATATTTAGAAAGAATGGCCACAAGAGGTGGTTATTATACTCTGATAGCCAATCTTATGATAAATGCCGAAGATCATGGTAACAAAAATCAGCTGAAAAAGTATACACAAAAAGAACTAAAATCATTTGGATTGATTTTATAAGTTTTTAAGAAACATAAAGAAGGAGCCTATGCTCCTTCTTTACATATTTAAAGGGGGTTTACACATGAATATCTATAAAAAAGCGTTCAGTCGTAGTAACTCTTTTCCACTTATTTATAATTTGAAAATCGGAACTCGTTGGGAAGGTAAAGCTTTAGATGACATACTATGGGATTTTGGGATTGACTATAAAAGTCATATTATTAAATTAAAGCGTTTTAAAGATGTTGACTACGTGCTATACGCAGGAGTCTATCATATATCCTTTTCTGAATGGTTTATGTTGAGAAGAATTATAGAACTCTATGCACCATATAATAATGTTTTAGTTCAATTACCTATATTCCGGAGTTTTTTTAATAAGGATTCAATCGAGATTCCTCGTACTTTAGAGGATATAGTGTTGGGCAATACTATTTTTTCCGAGCCTGAAAAAGGTTATAGAGGGCAAGCGACACACCTCTTTTTTATTGAGGAAACGAAAGTATATGTATCCATACATTTTAGTTTTAAAAATGTTGATATTCCTTCACATCCTGTGAACTGTTAAAAATATATTTTCGGAGTAAAGAGGAGACTATCTATAATGATGATAAAACCAATCAATTCTCACTGCCTTAGAGTTTATATAGCATATACAGAAATTCCTGATTTTTTTGAGGAAAGTGAAAGAGTGCGAAACGTCATTTTGATAGGCCATGTTTTTGAAAAATTAGAGGAATGTCAAATCAAAATTCCCCCAGGTACTCATGTTGACGTAGTTTTTTCAAAAGGGGAGATAACAATGGATTTTAAGACTTCAGTTCCAATATCCAGCTTTTATAATCATTCAGATGTAAAAGGTAAATGCTATGAGTCAATTTATCAATTTGAGGATATAGAAGATATAATTCGATTTGCTCATCGTATCCCCCAGTTTAATGCGATACAGAGTTCTTTATACCACTATAACCATGTATATATTCTCTATCATATGTTTGATTCAGAAAATGTAGATATGCATATCAAACCCTTCTTAGAGGAATATGGGAGCTCAATTGATGTTTCTTATGAAGTCTTAAATGAGTATGGAAAAAGTTTAATAACAGAAAGAGCTATTGATCAAATAAGATCACTATTTTCTGTCTGAATCAATCCTGGTAAGAGGCTATTTGCCTCTTATTATTTTTATGGAGGTCCTTCAAATGAAGAATTTAGAGAATGTATTCAAATACAATCATCAGGAAGTAAGAATTATCGTTATTAAGAATGAACCATGGTTTGTAGCTAAAGACCTGTGTAAAATTCTTGAGATTGGTAATATCACCAAGACATTATCGCGATTAGACGATGATGAGTTTACTACTAGTAAAGTCATAGATTCAATAGGTAGAGAACAGGAGACGTATGTTATAAACGAATCAGGCATGTATTCCGTTATCCTCACGAGCAGGAAAGAGGAAGCAAGGGCGTTTAAAAAATGGGTGACTAGTGAAGTATTACCACAAATACGCAAGACAGGCATGTACGATAATCAAATATCCCCCCAGCCCCCTCAATTACCAATGAGCTATAAGGAAGCGTTGCTCGCTCTGATTGCTGAAGTAGAGCAGCGTGAAAAATTGGAAGAGCAGTTAATAATTCAGGCACCAAAAGTTGAGATGTTTGAAACACTGATATCTGCTGGAAATTCGCAGACTATGGAAATAGTTGCAAAATCATTTAATATAGGTAGAAATACGTTATTCTCATTTCTACGTAAACATAAAATACTTATGCATAATAACCTTCCCTATCAAAGGTACTCGAATTATTTCTCTGTTCGTGAACTACCAATCAAGCGCGGAGAGAAAATAATGAATATACCACAAACACTGGTCACTGCTAAGGGTATTGAGTATATAGGTAAGTTATTAAGAGACAACAACAAGATTGTTGTTTGACGAGAGGATGATTATAATTTCAAACTATCATTTAGGACAGAGTAGTTTACATATTGATAAAGAGTATACTCACTATCACTGTGACTATTGTGAGCTTATATGTAAGAACCTTACTCCAGTCACTTGGGATTTGGAGTATTTTTTTGGAGGAAGATCTAAAACCTATCAGTATACTTTTTGTTGTTGTGACTCTTGTATCAGTCAAAAGCCCCCAATAAATAAGTTGGGACCCTATTTACGCGCGATGAAAATGATATAGGTAAATACAAAGCCAGCCTTGCCGTTCTTCCGGTAAGGCTGGCTTTTTTTGTTTTCTATAAACAATAATAAGCATTACTATGTAGCAAGATAATTATTTTGTTTTGATATAATAGGACAACAGAAGGTTGTTACCATAGATT
This sequence comes from Brevibacillus laterosporus, assembly GCA_007833815.1. Classification (NCBI taxonomy): domain Bacteria; kingdom Bacillati; phylum Bacillota; class Bacilli; order Caryophanales; family Paenibacillaceae; genus Brevibacillus; species Brevibacillus laterosporus. Next base: position 15,685 of record CP033461.1, read on the forward strand.
AGAAAAGGAGTTGTTTATAATGATTGACAGTATAATATCGCTTTCCTTTTCAATGTATTCGAATCCAGGGGTATATGGTGTGCTACTTGGATCGGGAGTTTCCAGATCCGCGGGTATTCCTACAGGATGGCAGATTGTTCTTGATTTATGTCGTAAACTTGCTAATTTTGAAAAAATTTATAATCCATGGCTACAACAATACAGTTATAGAATATACAGAATAACTAATTTATTTGAATAAATTAATTTTATGGGGAAGGCGAACTTTGAGTACATTGATTATAAAAATGACAAGGGAGTAAAATCGTCGAGCTATGCAGGCATATGACGATTTTACTCCCTAGGTTTTGAACCAATGATCGTGAGATGTTGGAGCATCTTACAGTACTAGGTCTAGATAACATCACTCACTTTAATTGAGTATTGTGTTTATACACCGGTAGTTAAAAAGCTTCTATCACTTAAAGCTTAATAATAAAAAAGAGGTTATTTCTACTAACTTCAAGTGTATAAGACCTTCAATATCAAATCATTCAGTATTATTTGATATATTTTTCACACAAACTCTGGCTTACCACTTAAAACACATGATATACTGCTTTTAACTACAATAGATACGGACATTAATGATGTTTTTAGCTTATCCCCAGTTATACAAAAGGGGGTGATGCACATGAAGGTTCACGAAGCGTTGAATTTAATGATTAATTTTGGCATGCTCGTAGCCACTATCATTTTAGTGTGCATTAACGCAAAATAAGATCGCGATTTGCTTTTACAGGGCCTTATCGCGATCTTACGGAGATATTCGAGACAAGCCATTAGTAGGTTCGTCTGTTGTAGTGACCGAGAGATGTTAGAGCATCTTTCGGTTTTTTTATTTTCTCTATTTTGTAGTGCATGGACCACATATAGTTATGCTTAGAATACATTTTAGCACGTTACTTAATGCAATACAATTTAGTAATGCAACATAATTTAATACTTAGATTGTGTACTTAATCAGACAAAATAATACTTAGATAGCATACATAACGCAACATAATTATTTTCTGGGGAAAGGTCACAATCAAACAAAATACTTGTTGGGTTTCGTATATCTGTTGTTTTTGTTGTCCATACGCTCTGCGATAGGAATTAGGTTGCTCTTCATCCACAACAACACTTTGCAGATGCAGAATGCTGCTTAAAAATGGATTCTGGTAATAAGAATTATGTAGTTTAACGTTAGACGTATTGAATTTTAAAATAATATAGCTTATAATCTAATTGCTATAGATTTTTATATACGATGCATATTTAATGTATCTTGTGGGTAATTTATGAAATAGGGTTCTTTTGAACCGTATGAGTAATGGATGGCTCATATCCCTACTGGAGGGCTGGTATCCTGTACCCTTATCTGTTCACGAGATTATCCGTGAATCCATCCACCCAATTGCAAAGAACTGGCAGCCCTGATACGATAAGTTTCGGGGCTGCTTTTTTATGGGAAAAGGAGATAACAATGCACACGGTTTATAGTCTAGCTTCTGTCAATGAAGGCGTTAAAATAAGTGAGATATCACTAGAGTTGCTTCTTAATTATTATGAATTCTCACTGACGCCATATATTTTCAAATATGAAGTTGAAGGAATGCCTACTATCGAGCTAACATTTCCTCCAGCTCAATTTTGTCATTTGCTTGCTATCGAGAAAATAATGGTAGCTAACAGAAAAAACTTTAAAAATGCCAGAGAGTACAGAGGTTTACTCGGTTATGATAAGATAAAAAATTGTTTCATAACACTAGAAATCCTAAAGAAACCACCTTATAATGAACAATTCGGTAGAAACAAAAGAAAATTTACCAACTTTCATCTGATTCCAAACCTATTAGAAAAACCAGAACTAATAAAATTTGATGGCTCTAAAGTGAATCCAGCAACTGAAATAAGGGCCGACATTATCTTCTATAACCAAATTACAAACTATTATTTACATTTGGGTATTATTAAAACGAAAGAGGAAGGAAATAGATTCGTTTCAAAATCATTCTTTGTTCATTCCAAATCAGGAACCAGTGATGGTGATAAATTTATTGTCAATCAAGAGAAAATAAAAATAACCAAAATAATAAAAGAAAAAATAGAAACTCAAGTGTGAAAAGTAGGCACTAAGTATTCGCTAGTGTTTTATCATTAGGAATAAGTTCTATAACACATAAAAACAGCCGGTTACACTCCCTGATGTGATGAAAACCGGCTATTTTTGATAAGCTCTTTTATCCAATATTTAAGAATAAATATCATACCTCTTTGTGCTACTATTTAATATATGGGAGGGATTTTTAATATGTTAAATAAACCTATTAAGCCTATGCTGCTTTATAAATCTGATATACCTCCTACTGGTAATTTTGTACATCAGTTGAAAATGGACGGTATCCGTTGCTTACTGTCTTACGATGAAGGCAACATAAGACTTTTCACTCGGCATCAAAATGAATGTACAGCTCAATTTGAGGAGATTAGGCCCTCATTACCAATTAAAAATGCTGTAATTGACGGTGAAATGATCGTTATGGATGGTACCAAACCTTGTTTTGAATCTGTGATGAAACGATTTATGACAAAAAACAATCAACAAGTTAAACGTTTATCACAAATACTACCGGCTCATTTCGTAGCCTTTGACATACTCTACCTAAATGATAAAGATATAACAAAGGTTCCTTTAATAGAAAGGCTATCCATTTTAAACTCTATTATTCTGCCTTCCAATGAAATTTCAATATGCCCGTCATTCGATGATGGTATTGAGCTATTCAATAAAACAAAGGAGTTAGGTCTGGAGGGCATTGTTTCAAAAAACAATTCTAGCCCATATTTACTTGACACACGAAGCCATTTTTGGCTTAAAACTAAAGCTTATTTACACGAAGTAATAGAAATAACAGGGATAAGAAAAGACAAATTTGGTTGGTCATTATCAAAGAATGGTAAACATCTAGGTATAATGGAGTTTGTACCGCCAAAAGAACGAAAAGCTTTCTATCATGTTTCTTCTCAGATTGTCACCAGAAGAACTGACAAATGGATGTATGTACAGCCTTTGATAAAATGTGAAGTGAAGTTTCAATGCTATACTAAGGCAGGATTATTACGATCTCCTCATTTTGTACGGTTTGTGGGTTAGCTCCCGTAATAATGGGGAGCTTTTTTGTTAGGAGCATATAATTAACCCAAGTTATATCAATCTATTCAAAAATAAACGCAACTTTTGAATAGGATAGAACAACTATTAAATGGAACCTGGTTAGACGCGCAACAGATTATGTTTGGAGTATATAGAATTAGCCCATAATATATTTACTTTACGAAATAGCTATTTTTTTGTGTTTTTCATTGAAAATAGCGTGTTTAGCTGATGAATTCCTGGAGTTTTTTGCAGAAAAAGACGAACGTTTTTTTACCTGGTTTATTGGCCAACTTGTCAAAAAGCGAACGTAGTAGAAAAGTGAAGCTAGAGAGAGATCATACTTTTAAAACTAAATTGCATGGATGGACTTTTTGTAACATCGAAAAAGAGCTAATCGCTGTAAACAGCAAAAAACGTCCGAGGTGCAGTACAGATTCGGACGTTTCTCTTTGCATAATGATGCCTCAATCTAGATCAGTTATATCTTCAATAAGGTAATGATCCTTATCTTTGACAAGATTGAATTGTACCTTTACTATAATTTGTTGTTTATTTTTGAAATTAGAGGAATCGTATCCAATACCTGTTATCAGAACGCTTGTATTTGTTTCACTTTTCTTTTGGAGGTCTACTTTTAGGTCTTCCAAAATCCCTTGTAAGCTTGTTGTGAATCGTTCTGTCTCAATGCACTCATAAGTGCCATCATCTTTCTTTTTAAAATAAAAAGCAAAGATTTCTTCTGCTTTAGTAGGGGTAAAATATTTTGTTAATGTTGAAACAATGACATCTTTCGAATTGCCATCAATGAACTGCTTTGATCTTGTTAACCATAAAAATTCGCTTGTCCATGTTTGCAATTTTTCAAACCAAATCCACTTAGGTATATCTCCTTTACTGGTAAGGACTTCATCATTCAGTACCTCAGGAGCCGATTTTTCTACAAGAGATGCTATGAGAGTTATGTTTTCTTTTGTTAGTAAATCATTCCTTTGTAAAGGTATACTACTTGTAGTTTCAACTTTACTTGGAGAACACGCTGAAATTGAAGTGGTAGCAATTATGGAAATCAGTAAGAAAAGAAAAATTTTTTTCATCACCAAACCCTCCATTCTGTATTCAATTTTTTGTTTTAAAAGCAAGAACCCCCTTATTATAAAGGGGGCACAAGACATATGTCAATTTATTCCAAAGGTATTCCTAATTCAGTACGCTGCTCAGGTGTCATTGCACGAATTTCTTCAAGGCTATAAAAAATGGAGTCTTCATTCGTTAGCTCTGGAGGTAGCATGTCTGTCTCAATACTATCTATATCGAATTCTTGTATCTTTGTAGTAAAGGTTTTAATCTTAGGGAAATATGGCAATGGATCAAAAGGTACGTTTCCAAAATCATATTTTGTACCATTTCTTGTTTCAAAGTGTAAGTGAACACCATCGGCGCCACCTGTTTCTCCCATTTCCCCGATCTGTTCTCCTTCAGAAACTTTCTCATCATCCGAAACCAAGGGTTCTTTATTTAGATGAGCATACCAAGTTTGCACATTTTTTTTATCGACAGTATGGTTAATTACCACCAAATATCCATAACTACTCTTTTTACCTTTCTTGCTTTCATGGTATCCAGAAAAAGCAACTTTACCACCAAAAGCTGAAACTATAGAATCTCCAGCTTTCCCTGCTTTCTTAGCTCCAATATCTAGTCCCTTATGACCATTTCCGTACTTTTGTGTCACTCTAGTAGAGTCGGGAACAGGCCATGTTGCGGCTAATGCTGTAGTGGATGAGGTTAGAATTGCTATTGCAGTCAGTAGTGCGAATCCTTTTTTCATCATTTATCACCTTTCTACTTTTCGATATAGAATTGCTCAAACAATTCTTTTGAAAATTAATTAAATATTTACATTGTATCCTTATGAAAATGATGTAAATATTTACAAATTTAAGGTTAGTTCATCGTTTTTTTTCTAGCAAAATCTTTTTAGCTTCATCTTTAAGATCAAGTCGGCGTTCAGACCATTCTTGTTTTAATTCTTGTTTTCGTAATATTTCCTCTGGCTCTATCAATTTCAATTTCTTGATAGGAGTCACCCCATACCAACATAATGGACATTCTAATTGTCTTAAAGGAATAGCTGAAAAACGGCTGTTTATATGCCCCAAAGGGTTTCGTAAGGTTTCCTTACAGCGTATTCTCATCGACAACCAGTTTAGTGTTTTGTAAGCTTTTGAAAGGCAACAATGTACTTATCTAGTTGTTGGCTCATCTGCAATACTTCTGGATGTAAAAATGATCCTTTCTTGAAAAACCGATGCTCTAACTCTTTACGGAGGACTTCAATAAGCTTCTGTAAATGAGTGGTAGAATATCCTTGAGAAACTTTTTTTGTTGCTCAAGGTGGGGGCGTTCCCGTAAGTTTAGCGGCGGAGGGAACGCCCCTTTGTATTAATAGAAAGCATACACTAATTACAAACACCTCCCTTCTTCCTTTTATGTATTATTTTACCATGCGTTACTGGGACTATCTGCAATTTTTTCTCGAAGAAACGCTCTTTGAATACCGACAAAATATTACGAAATTTTTCAAAAAAAAAAGAACGCTATAGTTTAGTAGCGTTCTGAAAAAATTAACCTTATGAATTAATAGCCTGGATCATCATGATATTGCTTTATTGCTTTGTGCACTACGTTATTCCCTAAATTATTGTAATTGGTAACAGCTAAAAGAGTAAACAGTACCAGCGATACAGTTGTGATAATGGTCAAATATTTCTTCATCAATTAGTCCTCCTTTGAATCACCTTTATTTACCATATTATATACTTCCGTTAGCTTTTTCAGAAGGGGTAATTCCATTTGTTTTGCTTTCTCACAGTGATACTTGTATATATCTTCTTGACACCCCATAATACCGTTGTGGTCATTAATTTTACTGTAGAAGTACATACTTTGTAGGTATGCTTCCATTCCCTCATTAAACAAACCGCGCTCTACTAGAAATGTCCCTTTGTACCTGTAGTATTTACCTAATTCAGAATATTTATAGGGAGTATATATCTTAACTACGGTATTTTTCTCCTCTTGCTCGAAGATATGTTGGAGTGAATCCAAGTCATCAATTTTCAAAAAGACCTCTATTAAGTCATTTATTCTGTGCAAGCGATTGTCTTTTGTTGCTTCTTCTACACAATCTTTCAGCAGTGGGATTGCTTCATAATGTTGTCCAGTTTTGAAAAGGATAATTGCACGAAAATACTTCACCTTTTCTATTATTAGACGGTAGTCTAGTGCAACATACATATCAAGACATTTTTCTAATTCTGTAAAATTGCCCATCCGTGAGTTAGAATTCAAGATAGCTAAAGCAACACGTTCTTTCAATTCATTTATTGTACCATCTTCGGTATGACCTTTATTTCCTATTTCAATACATCTATCGTATTTCTTTATAGCAAATGCTTGTAGAGCCATTCTATAGTAATAGTTTATCTTCTCCTCATGACTTAAAAAATCGACATAATGAATGATTTCTTCGCCATCTTTAAACGATTCTTCCATCCGTTTTAAGTCTTTTCTCTCAATCAAGTATTTCTGCAATAACCCTTTGGCTATGTAATGTGGTAGTCCATGCACTCTGGCGTAAGTAACAATAGCGGTGTAAAGAGTTACCTTTGCATCGTTGTTTGTACTAGTGTTTGCAAGTGTATACAAATGGTCTAACGATGAGCATGTTTCTTTCTTAATGTTTTCTAGAAATTTGATTGCTACTTTATTAATCAAAAAAGGATTGGAAATTTCAATAGCCTCTGATAAAAAGTCATCGTATAATCCATAGCGACGTTCTATCTCGATGCTATATTCAATGATATCTTCGTAAGGAATGTCTAAAACATCTGCGATAGGCTTCAAAGTCCTCAGCTCTGGACTTTTTGTGTCACCACATTCTATTTTGGATATTACCCCTTTGCTTACCCCAGTTCTTCTAGATACTTCCGATAAACTTATGCCTATTTTTTCTCTTTTCTTTTTTATCAGTTCCCCCAGTGTTGTAAAAGTTAGACTGTCATCCATACAAATCCCCTTCCTAAATTAATAAAACATGATATTTGTTAACATTTTAACTTAAATGTATAATTATGTAAATATTAATGATATTTTGTAATAAATATCATTAGATTCTTAAATATTATATTTTGGGTACCGTCAGGAAAATGCGGTTAACTTAACTAGTCAGAATGGGTGACTTTACAGTATTCAATGTAGAGTTGCCCATTCATTTTATTTCATTAAATATTAGATATCTATATCCAATTTTATAGTATTCATAGAACATTGATTTAGGTATTTAAAGATGGAGGGTGTAGCCTAAGGAGTAATATATCCACGATTTGTCACATAGTGCCGTTCTCATTTCCTCATAATCATTAGACAAAGGTATATTTTTCTTAAAATACTGGCAATACTACTACTAAATATCTTAATAATAATGAGTGTCAAAGTGCATGTTAAGTAGATAACATTCTCCAGAAGTAAGGAGTGTTTCTATATGTACTTTGCACATCGAACGGCAACTGAAAACGAAGATGACTGGCAGCTATTAAGTAATCATCTGAGAGGTGTTGCGGAACGAACATCTAAGTTTGCAGATGTCTTTGGAGCAGGTGAATGGGGGTATGCTATTGGATTACTTCACGACATTGGTAAATACTCAGATATGTTTCAGAAACGACTTAAAGGAAGTTTATTGCCAGTAGATCATTCTACTGCCGGTGCTCAGGTAATAGAAAAACATTGGGGATCAATAGTAGGTAAGATTCCTGCTTATGCGATTGCTGGCCATCATTCTGGTTTACCTAATGGGGGGACAATTGCAGGATCAGATTCTTGTTTAGTTAGAAGACTCCAGAGAAAGATTGAAGAGTTTCAACATGCATTTCATGAGATTGCTAAACCTGACATACCAAGCTGGCTCCCTATAAGTGAGGGATTTAACCTTGGTATGAGATATTCCATGTTTATCAGGATGTTATATTCTTGCTTAGTAGATGCTGATTCACTTGATACAGAAGAATTTTGTAATAAGGAACTTTCTACATTACGTGGTATAACGTTAGACATTTTAACTACGTTAAATCGTTATATGCAATATATGAGAAAATTTAGCTCTTCAAAAACAGAAATTGAACAATATCGAAATGAATTAATGCACGAATGTTTAATGGCAGCAGAAGGCCCACAAGGACTCTATACGATTAATATGCCCACAGGTAGTGGCAAAACATTGTCTTCTTTAGGATTTGCCTTAAAACACGCCCAGGTACATCAACTAGCAAGGATTATTTATGTGATACCGTTTACGTCAATCATTGAACAAAACGCTACTATCCTTCGTGAAATATTAGGGAATGAAGTAGTATTGGAGCATCATTCTAATATTCAAAAAGAAGTGGGTCTAGATGAAAAAGAAGAAAAGATTAAGACTTTACATCAAAAAATGGATTTAGCTGAAGAAAACTGGGATGTTCCTGTAATAGTAACAACAAATGTTCAATTCTTTGAATCTCTTTTTTCTAATAAAAGATCCAAATGCAGAAAGCTTCATCGCATCGCAAATAGTGTTGTAATTTTTGATGAAGCTCAAATTATGAATGGTAATTTTTTAAAACCATCGCTGTATGCCATGGAAGAATTAGCACGTCATTACAAAGTAACCTCCTTATTTTGTACAGGTACACAACCTGGAATTGATCGTTTTTTTCCTCCATCCATCCAAATCAAAGAAGTTGTTCATGATGTTCCTCTGCGTCATAAACAATTTCAACGTACATGTCTTCATCAACTTGGAGTGCAATCATTAGAAGAAGTTGCTAGTCAAATACAAACACACCACCAAGTCATGTGTATCGTGAATACAAGAAAAGAAGCAAGAGAGCTATATCAGTATCTTAGTGTAAAAGTTGATGAGAAGGACCCATTTTTGTTCCATTTAAGTGCTCGGATGTGTGGGAAGCATCGTATAAAGGTACTTGCTATGATTCGGCAGCGTTTAGATAAAAGGCTTCGATGCTGTGTTATTAGTACACCACTAATCGAAGCTGGAGTAGATATTGACTTCCCAGTTGTATATCGAGAGTTAGCTGGGCTAGATTCTATTGCTCAAGCAGCTGGTCGTTGTAATCGAAATGGGCGACTTAGTACAGGTGATGTTTTTGTGTTTGAAACAGAACAAGGATTTCCCCCTGGGTGGTTCCAATTAACAGGCTCAATTGCGAAAAGAATATTACATAAATATAGAGAACAAGGCTTATCCTTGTCAGCAATGAAAGATTACTATTCGGAACTGTACTTTTATCAAACAGCTGCCCTACAAGATCGGACAGACTCTGAAAACATAATAGGTCGATTAAATGAGGGTATCCACAGTTTGTCTTTTCCTTTTAAAGACGTAGATCGTCTATTTAAATTAATTGATAACAATATGGAGACAGTAATTGTTCCTATCGATGAAGTAAGTACTAATCAAATAAAAAAATTGCAATCAACGTGCTCCATGAAATCCTTATTTCGTAATTTGCAGCTTTATACGGTCCAGATATATCAAAAGGAATTTCAGAATTTTTTACAAGCTGGGGAATTAAAAGAGGTACGACAAGGAGTGTTTGTACTACATAATTGTACAAAATGGTACAAGGAGGATATTGGCATTATGCCATTCTCAGAAGAGCATCATACGAGAGAGATTTTTATGAATTAAAAAATAAGGAGGATGTAACATGAAATATGGAGTTCAACTTCATGTATGGGGGGAATATGCATGTTTTACCCGTCCAGAACTCAAACCAGAAAGAGGTAGTTATGATGTAATTACTCCATCCGCCGCGCGTGGGATATTGGAAGCTATCCTATGGAAGCCTTCTATTAATTGGATTGTAGATCGTATTCACGTCCTGAATGAAATTAAGTTTGCAACCATTCGACGTAATGAACTATCACATGTAATTCCATCTGGTCATATAAAAACTGCGATAGAAAAAGATAAACCAATAAAGCGACAAATTATTACCAATGACAAGGAGAGGCAACAACGTTCATCGATGATCTTAAAAAATCCTGCTTATTTGATTGAAGCGCACGTTGAGTTAACTTCTTTAGCTTATGAATCTGATACTCTTGAAAAATATTTTAATATGTTTGTACGTAGAGCCAGAAAAGGACAATGTATTCATAATCCGTATCTTGGATGTAGAGAATTTGCAGCTAATTTTTCTTATGTTGAAAAGGATGATGACATATTCCATCAATCATGTTATAGAGAAACTCCTGATAGAGATTTAGGTTTAATGCTTTGGGATTTAAATTATCAAAGAAAAAGGGAGTCCTTTCATTTTCACGCTAAGATGCGTCAAGGGGTCATTGATATATCTACGTCGGTAAAGAAAGAAGGAATAAGACTTTGATCTTACAGTCGCTATATCAGCATTATATTGATATGTCAAAAATGTCAATGATTGATAAGTATTATTATTCCACGGAAAAGGTCTCATTTGTTCTTGAGATTTCATTAGATGGTGGCTTATTAAATATCTTAGATGTTCGTGACATGGAGAGGAACCACCTTATTCCTATTAAAATGAGCGTACCTCAACATGTAGGTAGGTCTAGTAATGTAAAACCATATTTTCTATGTGACACACTTGAATACTTATTAGGATATATACCTCCAAAGAGTATAAATAGTAGGGAAAAATTTGAAGGTTGCAAGTTACTCCATTTTGAGGTTTTATCAAGAACATTGGATGAAGAAGCTCAGGCCGTTATCCGATTTTATCAAAATTGGGATATAAATCAGGTCACAGAAAATCCTATTGTTCGGTCTATAACAAATATCTTAAATGAATCAGGTCTAGCTGTAATTAAAGTAGAGGGGAGTGATCATTACTTACATGATAAACCAATCATTTACGAAAAATGGATTGAATACCAAAAGAAACTCATAAAAAAGACATCTAAAGCTGGGCAATGTCTTGTCACAGGAGAATACTCAGAGGAGATTGCTAGAATTCATGATCTACCCATAAAAGGAATCAAGAATGCACATTCAACAGGTGCTTCTCTCGTTTGTTTCAATCAAGATTCATTCAAATCCTATGGAAAAGATCAAGGTTTTAATGCCCCCACTAGTTATAAGGCCGTATTTGGATATACCACAGCTTTAAATCAATTACTAAATTCCGAAAATAATTGCATACACCATATAGGAGATATGACTACTGTATTTTGGAGCAGGACCAATCATATAGAAAAAGAGCAGGAACATGCGAGTTTTTTTCGTTCACTTATTGTTGAAGACAAGCACGAGGGAAGTGATCAAGACAAATCATTAAAGGACTTGTTCGAACGAATTAGGAAAGGATCTGAAATAACGGAAGAAATGAAGACATCTTTGAAGATTCCATTCTATGTGATGGGGCTTTCTCCAAATAAAAAAAGGGTATTCATTCGTTTTTTTTGGCAGGGTAGTATTGAAAAGTTATTAGATAAATGTAGCCAACATGCAAATGACTTAGAAATTGATGGATATATGAATATTGAAAAATCCGTTCCAACGATAACCACCATTCTTTTAGAGACAGTAAGTAAAGAAAAAAAAGTAAACAAAGAATTCTGGAAATCAATTGCATCTCTTGAAGGTCAATTGTTGAGTTCCATCTTAGAAGGTACGTTATATCCTTTTTCATTGTTTGCTGCCATTGTTAATCGGATAAAAGCTGATCAAAATGTGAACAGCACAAAAGCAGCCATTATAAAAGCTTATTTATCACGTTATGCTCGCATTTATAAGAAACGATTATTACAGGAGGTTACCACTGTGGCATTAAACGAACAGACTAGAGATATTCCGTATAGATTAGGTAGGCTATTTGCAGTGCTAGAGAAAGCACAAGCAGATGCTGTAGGTGGCAAAAACAAGTTAAACCGTACGATAAAAGATCGTTTTTTTTCCTCAGCAGTAACTACACCAGGAATAGTTTTTCCTTCTTTGATCGTCACAGCGAATTATCATATGTCGGAATCTACTTATGGTTTTCTTCGTGAAAGGAATATTGAAGAAATTTTGGAGGATGTCAATAATTTTCCTTCTCATCTCAACTCCCAACAACAAGGTGTATTCATATTAGGATATTATCATCAAAAGCAGCACATGTATAAGAAAGGAGAGAAAGTAGATGACAATTCAAAGAACGTACCAACCGATTGAAAGGAGGTATGATTTTGTAATTATTTTTGATGTTACGAACGGAAATCCCAATGGCGATCCGGATGCAGGGAACATGCCACGCGTGGATGGAGAAACTGGTCATGGAATTGTAACGGATGTATGCTTAAAGCGAAGAGTACGAAACTACATCGAAATGATAAAACATGAAGAAACAGGGTTCCAAATTTATGTGACTGAAGGAGTCATACACAATGAACAGCATCGGCAAGCTTACTTTAGTATTCGGGATCAATCTAACATAAAATCTACTGAACCGAAACTTAAACCAAAGGATAAGGAAGAAGCCAATTTATTGGCACAATGGATGTGTGATAATTTTTATGATGTTCGTACTTTTGGAGCGGTTATGTCAAGTAGTGTTAACTGTGGCCAGATTAGAGGACCTGTCCAATTTACGTTCTCACGAAGTGTTGAACCAATCTTTAGTAAGGATATTACGATCACTCGACAATCAGTAACTAAAGAAGGAGAAGATAAACAGCGAACCTTAGGAAAAAAATATATTATACCCTATGCTTTATATCGTATGAATGGATTTATTTCAGCTCATTTTGCTGAAAAATCAAATTTTACTGAAGAAGATTTGAATCTATTGTGGGAAGCAATCGTTCATATGTTTGAACATGATAGATCTGCTTCAAGAGGTGAAATGGTTGTACGTAAACTAATCATCTTTGAACATGATTCCAAGCTTGGAATAGCCCCTGCCCATCAATTATTTGATCGAATAGGAATCCAGAAGGTTTTGGATCAAGATCAACCGGCTCGTTCCTTTCAGGATTATGTAATAGAAATTGAACGCGAAAATCTTCCTGCTGGTGTTTCAATCATTGAAAAATAGTGATAACAGTTATTGGCGTTGTAGGCATAACTCTTCTGGACCTACATGTTGCTAATTGTTAGGTGCGAACCTCTAGCTCACATAAATCCTCAGGAGATTCGCATCCGCATGTTAGTCAGGATATAGTCTTACGTAATATATGAAAGTATACTAGATTTAAAAGTGTGGTTCGCAAAAAATAATGCATGAAACCTTTTAGTACGCTGTTTTTAAGCAATACTATCGCTCCTTATACAGGAGCGTGGATTGAAACTTGTTGTCGATCGCCGCATCTGCACCTTGAAAGCTGATCGCTCCTCATACAGGAGCGTGGATTGAAACTGTTGTTTACAATACCATTATATCAGATTTCTGGTAATCGCTCCTTATACAGGAACGTGGATTGAAACATTATGTCTGCACTGATTAAACTACGTAGGGAAGATCGCTCCTTATACAGGAGCGCGGATTGAAACTTCTATAAACTGTTTGTGATCTTGGCTCAAATACTATTGCTCCTTATACGGCGGGAGCGTGGATTGAAACTACTGTGGATCTGTATTTTTGGGAAAGTTTATTAATCGCTCCTCATACGGGAGCGTGGATTGAAACCAGTCTCCAAAACCATCGTCAATCGCCCATATTCATCGCTCCTTATACAGGGGTGTGGATTGAAACTATGCAAACCAATACGATTACAGCCAGTATTTTATCGCTCTTTACACGGGAGTGTGGATTGAAACGTTCACCCTCAATCTTGAAAGCATGGCAATACATTGCTCTTTACGCAAGAGCGTGGATTGAAACTTTCTTACCCAACGACCAAGCGCTGAGATTATTGACATCACTCCTTACACAGGAACGTGGATTGAAACGTAAACATCAGTGACAAGCATTTACAGAGCTATATCGCTCCTATGTAAGGAGCGCGGATTGAAACCGGGATACGGATGCTTTGCTTCTTTGACAAAAAATCGCTGATTTACAAATAAGCCTTCCTTTAAAAATGAAGTGCACCCCCTAAAGTTCATCGGATAACCTCGAGGGTTTTTCCAATGTCTACTTTAAGGGGTGCACTTCACGATTCAGGGAGGTGTTTTTCCTTGTCTCACTTTATGGGGCCAGTTCAATACCAGCACCTGTGGTCTTTTTTATTATATGAGCTTGTATTCTTAGAATACCACACTAATAGAACCGATAAACAGTACAAATAATTAGATAATAGGAAAAATATTCATGTTATAATAGCCAAGTACAATAGAATCGGCTCTCTCTGTAAAAAGTCTCATTTCGTGAACTCTAATTAATAGGGGCTATCTCTTTTGATAGCCCCTATTCTTATTGATTGTTAATTGTTTTCAACAACTCTTCCTCAGTTATTTCATTAAGCCCCTTCTCTGATTTAAAAACGCCCTCATAGTTTTCATATCCTATCAATCCCTTGGAGTCATTTAGTTTATACAACTGGTTAGGTGTATTTGGTACTAGGATTTCTTTATCGATGGATTCCACATATCCTCCGTTTAAAAACAGTAGGTAATCCCCGCCATCTATGTCAAGTTTGTCTTCATCCGTAATGTAGGCTATGTCTTTTCCAACCCGCAACCCCACTGGACGATAAAAATCAATGGTCTCTCCTTGTGTGATTTTCGTATTAAAGTCATTGCTATAGACCTTATCAACTTGTACTGTGTAAACACGATACAAAAGTTCTCCTACATTCTCTAGCTCAAATTCCTTAGACACCTCTCCTTTGATTATTAATTTTGAATTTTTAACTAATTCATCTGTTGATTTATATGTTTTGGATAAGGCGTAATGTTTCGATG
This sequence comes from Brevibacillus laterosporus, assembly GCA_007833815.1. Taxonomy (NCBI): domain Bacteria; kingdom Bacillati; phylum Bacillota; class Bacilli; order Caryophanales; family Paenibacillaceae; genus Brevibacillus; species Brevibacillus laterosporus. The sequence continues at coordinate 30,792 of CP033461.1, forward strand.
ATTCTTTTTCACTAAAGTACTTATCATATGTCCAAGACGAGCCGATTCCAACCAAAAGTGCAGCAGCTGTAATACCAAGAAACATTTTTTTCATCTAAACTCCACCTTTCCTTTTATTTTCCGTACAGTGAACGCAAGTTGTCTTTATCGTACTTTGTAGGACCATCCACATCAAAAACGTCATCGGGATCCATCAAAGATTCGACACTACTTTTAGTTGTATGTGCCAAGCCTAAAACGTGACCTATTTCATGTGCCATTGCGTTTATTGTATCATCTGTATTGAGTTTGTCACACATACCTCTGACAATAGTGATTTCTGCCGATACGTACGGTGTTCCGAGGTTTCCTTTTTTATCTTGAGGTACTCCCAGACCGTACGTCCCCAGCCACGTAAGTTGAGCGTCTACATCTTTGGTTGGATGTTTGACTTTTACTTGTGCCGGTTTGTTTTTATCGCTTGGATAAAAATCTATATTTGAGCTGATGCCATTCCAATATTCAGCGGCAGACCATAACAAATTGCCATATTTTTTATCCAAATTATAATTTTCATAGCGAACTACGGATAAATTCCATTGGCCACCCATGAAATCTGCGAATGCACTTGTTGTAATAAATGACAGAGAGGCTACAGTAGAAAAAAGTACTAATCCCACTTTAAAAGTGCGTTTCTTACTCATTGAAGTTCCTCCTTTAACTAATTTTAACATTTTTTAGACACTCACAATGTACTTGCCGAGACTGCTGAGTTGTAAAACAATACAGCTGCACCTGATTTTTGACGTTCTAAGAGCTGGGAATACAGGAGTGTCCTTTTTCACGATTTTGCAAGGTATTTACTCTCCTAATAATGCCGTCCTCCCTCCTATTTGTTATAAATTATTTTACCATCCCGTCCTATAAATTCCTTTTATTTCGAAAAATGTAGCACAGGCATATAATTTCGACAAAATCCTACATGGCTTGCATACACAGAGAAAAGGGTATAACATTTTAGCAATTGTACGCTAAGGAAAGATCGGCTGTTTTTAATAAGTTCTAAATATATGTAACTTAATAATTAGTAATGTTTATAGTATGGTATTATCTACTTCTTTCGTCTGATCAAAGTATCTTTTGATTCACTTATGATTTCTTTCACCAAGATGCCATGTGGTTTTTTCTGATAAACATCAATCGGAATTGGTATGCTGTTGCTAACCACCTCATTAACATCATAACGTATAAGATTACCGTAAGAATGCTTGTTTGCACCACGGGATTCAACCAGCCTCCGAACTTCCATATCGTGTCTATACCCCATATATTCTTTAAGTTCCTTCAAACTATAAAGCTTTCCTGGTACGCTTTCTAACTCCTTGGATACGATTCCTTTTTTGAATTCCTTATATAGTTTGTTGGCTGCTTTGTTTAACACTGCAAATGGAGTTTCCTTATTTTTATCATAGTTCCTCAGGATGAACTGATACTCTTCCTTGTCTTCAAACTCAGAGAAAGGGATATGGCCATACTTTATTTCTTTCTTAACATTTGTCCTTACAAAATCCCTAAAGTCCTCATCATTAAACAAGATTCTCTTTTTAGCCAATTCCAAGGTTTCTTCTTCCCATTCACATATTTCATTATGGCTGCGGAAGATAAGTTTTCTGGCGACTGTATTGATTGAAATATGTTCAACGTAAGGTCTAATATTTTTTAAAGCATAGAGATATGTACACCCAAAGAATTCAACTATGTCGTCAACAGTTAGATGAAAATGACTAGTGATATAGGATTCATACTGAGAAGCAATTATATGCCAAGGTAATCCTTTTCCCTCGATAATGATTTTTTTATCATTCATATGTTTAACTCCCCTCTATAAATGATTTATATAATAATATTAATTACTAACTTATACTTAAATTGCAAATGAAAATGTAAATCTATTAAGTTCCAAAGCACCCCTTTCCTAAATTCCATCTTGCTTTATGAAAACCCAATTAATATATTATATATATTTATAATATATTGTAATCTTATGGAATTATCCCTCCGTCCAAGAGGGGTCACAATGGAGGTGGCTATCGACGATGGGAAAACGGATTGTGAATATGGCCCTCTGTGAGCACGGGGATGGCAGCCGCCCTTTGAAGTGGTTTAACTTTTCTTAAAACAATTGTTTGTACTTTATTTTCCTCTGGAAGAGGCAGATTAGTGCTTTTCTAGGAACAGCTTGCTAACAAGAGGAAGATGATTTCAAAACAACATATTAGTTAGTAATTATTGGCATTTAGAAAAAGATAGGGTTCATTCCGTAATAAACATACGTTTTTTTATATCAAACTTATTAAAAAGTTATCGAAAACTTGCAATAACTTTATTCTTTATAAAATAGTAATATTTGTATGGATTTTAAAACTGAACAACATGCTATAGTGCATTTGAAATCGCAGAAAGAATTAAAGGGAGAGAAAATGAATGATAAACAAATGCATTATTTGCGTTCGGCAATTTAAAACACAGGATGTGAGAGTTACTTTTTCAGATAGTGAAGTGGAGGCCCATTTAAATTGTTTCTTTCATGATTTACCCAAAGGGCCAAATCCTTCAGAACCGGATTATTTAGCAAAGAGAGAAGAATGGGAAAGACTAGTTCGTGAGAAGGCAGAAACCCTAATGCAAGACACTGCTGTCTAATCGATTAGATCACCTATGTAGATCACGTTTTTTTCTACGGAGCTTTACAATGAAACTTCGTCCACCATCGAATCATAATTGTAGTACGATATTCAAAAGATGACACACGTCAAAACGTCCAGGAGGAGACAAGATGTTGGCAAAACCGAATATCGTAGAAGTGGCAGCGCTCGTCGGCGATCCTGCACTTCGGCATCGATATAGATAACGTACAAAAAGGGCGGCGCCATTTTGCCAGGCAATGTTTGGAGCGAGAGGCGGCACCACATCGCCGGTGGTCTTGGTGCCGCGATTACCAACAGATTAATTGATATTATGTTGTAAGTTTGGGAATTTGGATAAATGCCAATAATGATGCTATTTAAGGTTTGATTGATCAAAGAGAATGTAGACGAAAACTTGGTTATCTGTGACGAACCGTTACGGAGTGATATACGCAACTTTTCCGTAGGATAAAACAACTATTAGATGGAGGCAAAAAACGCCCGAATATGGGGATTCGGACGCTTGTTTACATAATACCTATTTTCGGACTCACTTCTTGAATTCTTTGAACCCACGATAGACGTTTACGGAAGCTGATGTCCGAGGAATCAATTCTCCATACATTCAGGAACCAACTCCCTACTTTACTAATCTGGAGGTAATGTTCTATGAAAAAGATAAGTGAAATCAATAAAAGTGTTGATGTTGTCAATAAACGATTATCACTAATAAAAGAACAAGGCTATTGGGAATGCGATAAATGCGGTACTCGTTATTATGCAGGTACTAATTGTGATCCTTGTATGGCAGCAGAATTTCGTAAGTCACTGGGAAAGTAACGCACTTTATGTATGCGTATTTGGTTCCATAATCCAGAATGTCTGTAGTTTGGGTTCCAAAAAGACAGGAACCAATCAACCTACATTAGAGGGAAAGTTAATTCACGCTCTTTAGCTGTTTCAAAATAATGAGTCAAAATTAGATCCTTTTTCAACGTACCGTCTGACATTTGGCAGGGAATCGCATCTTTGTAATCTTCCCACGCCTTCAATGCTTTTGCTGCTGTTTTGTAAACAAGACAGTCTAAGTTTGTCAAATCGTCTGTGTGCCCGTGAATACATATCTTATTCCCGAATCGGACACCATGCCAATTCCACCGTTGAAACCAAATGCTATACCCATATCCATCTGTACCAACCCATTTGGTTATCCTATCTTCCGATCCCCATCCTTTTTCAGTCAAAGCCAACCGGATTTGCATAACTGACATAGATTCATCAATGCACATACACACCATGCTCCTCTCAACTTTAATTTACTATGTCGAACCCATCAGCCCATTTACTTTTTAGTTCATCCAATTGCTTGGGGTTGACTTCCAAGAACTCTTTTGAAATCAAGACGGATTTTTCCACTCCAGGTTTATATTTGAATTATCTTTTTCATCGTTTTATTCCTTCTTCGGTTTGTTTATTAATACTTTAGGATTGTTCCAATCTCCAAGCATTATATCTTTAGCCGTTTCGCCATTTGCATTTTGAAAAGGGACGCAATCTAAGTATTCTTCAAATGCTTTTAGAGCCTGCTCTGCACAACATTTAGTAATTTCATCGATGCTTTTTAGGTTGTTAGTGTGTTTATGAAAACATACGTGATGCCCTGTTAAACCCAGAGTATTTCTACCATGCCAATCATATCTTTCGAACCAAACACTATAAACGTATCCATTTTTCCAACCTGTCGTGCAAAGTGTGTCCCTTGAGTCCCAACCTTGCTCTTTCATTATTAAACGTATTTCCAAAGCAGATTTAGAGCTGAATCCCGCTTCTGTATCCATAGATTCATCAATGCACATACACCATGCTCCTCTCAAGCTTTAATTTACTATATCGAACCCATCAGCCCAACGACCTAGTGCATCCTGGATAGCGATGAGTCGTTCGGCACGGCGCGCATACTTCTCAATCACTTCAGGCTTCAAGCCGTTGTTTTAATGCCAAGATGGTCCGTTTGTAAACAGTCGAAGTTTTGCTATGACAGCAGACACACATGACAACTTCCATACGAGAACCTCCTTTTTACGCCTATTGTCCTATAAGGTCAATCATAAAATGGAGGGGGATTAATTTGGCAAGGGAATACGCTTATGTTCGCGTGTCTGCGAAGGATCAGAACGAAGATAGACAAATAAAGGTTATGGAAGATATTGGTATTAAACCTGAATTTATATTCGTGGACAAAGCTAGTGGAAAAGATTTTGAACGTCCTGACTATAAATTGCTTAAACGTGTTCTACAAGCAGGTGACACGGTGTTTATAAAGGAAATAGATCGGTTCGGTTTATTCTATATTATATATAATTATAACCTAGTAAAACTCCAGAATCCACGCTCTTGACAAATCTCATGGGTAAATTTACCATAAATGATAGAGCACGTTCAGTCAGCGAGGACTTAAAATAGAGTGGGAGGTAGTATTCATGAAAAAGATATCTTTGCTTTTCCTTGTTTTTTGTCTTTGCCTTGTTTCCGGTGTTCCGATGGCTTCTGCAGCCTCAGACAGTGAAAAAGCGGGCCCTGTACCCAATGAACGAGTTATAAATGTGCTTAAAGACAACAATATTGATTTCGAAATTGTAGATGGCAGTATTAAGCTTAATGAACCGACATCCGAAGTTGTAAGTGAAGCCAATAATTTACTGAATTCGGAGTCTCAATTATCTGCTGTTGCTGCTACTTCTTATCCTACTAGTTGGGTTCATATGAGAGCTCATGACGTTACAAAATCGAAAAAATTTACAGCAGCAACAAAAACAGCTTTTGTAGCTACCTTTACAGCATGGGCGAGAAATATAACAATTTCATGGAAAGAACTTGTTGCTGTAGCAGCCGGTGGGTTTAGCGGATATTACTTCGTAACTAGTGATACAGAAGACTTGTATACTTTTATTAAATACTATTACCGAGAAGTGGGACCAGGCAAGTTTGATATGAATGGGTATTTCATTGGCGACTATGAGATCAAAAAAGGGATGAGAGTCACTAAAAATTCAAATGATTCTGGAGGATCGTATGATACTGATATAAGAGAGTCGACAATAATAGATGCTTTCTTCTAAGATAGGATACATCATAAAAAACTTACTTTTTTTCATAGTCAACTTTGTGGCATCTTACTATATTTTCGCAGAATCTAGCTATGTTAAGCCTTTATTGTACTCTGTTTTTCTATTAGTTTTTGTTGTTATTTTAGATTTAATAAAGAAAAAATCGTGACTGTTGCTGCTAGCTGGTCCATCTTTTTTATCTGAGAATCATCATAACCAACGTGCCATCTCATCTCTTATGCACATAAGCCCTAAAGCTTGTAAACAAGCGTCCGAATCACCAAATTCGGGCGTTTTTTGCTGTTTACAGCGATTAGCTCTTTTTGAATACCAAAAAAAGTCCATTCATCGTGGACAATTAGGCGGTTTGATCCAAAAGGAAGGATCTTGCCCTAGCTCCATTTTTCTGCTAAGTTCGCTTTTTGGCAAGTTGGCCAATAAACCAGGTTGAAAATCGTTCGTCTTTTTCAGCAAAAAAGTCCTGGTTGCTGCACGCAGCTCACCCTACTAAAAGTTGCTACTGCTGTTACAATACGGAATTTCGACCATCGCTGCTTATCTTTCTCCTATAAAGAATGGTATTCATCCATCAGCCGACGGGTAGACTGATAGAAAAATGTACTTATGGTATCGAAAAGTACAAAAAAGCTGATAGGAGTTTAAATGGATGGATAATGCACAGCTAAAACGATATGTAGAGCAATTAAGCATAGAAGGTAAAACGGAGCCAGAAGTGATTACGGTATTGGCGAAATTAACTACACAAAATAATATAGCTCAAATATTAGATGTTAACGTAAGAAGGGTAAAGTATCTGTACAAAAAGTACAATATCAGAAAGTACAATTTATATAGAACGACACGCCGATGTACTCATTGTAAAGAAGAAGTACATATATCGTGCTTTGAACCTGTGTTAGAGGGAAACAGGGAAGGTTATAAACGTGTGTGTTACTACTGTCAAAAAGATTATTATCGAATGATATACAGGAAACGCATTGTTAACAAGCAATGGGAGCAAGATCATATAAAAAGGGAAATTTTCACTAAAATGTACGAGATAGAGGTTCTCGAAAGCTTGTTGAAATAGTCGATGGCTTTCTGTCATCAGGACCAGCTAAAAAATTGAAAAAGATAAGTGAAGATTACAGTAATTGCCGACTGAAAGCCCACGGTTTTAATCGTGGGATGAAAGACGGCTTTGCCAGAACATCCCTTCATGGGATAGGCAGGGCAAACACCTAGCACATGTGCGTGTACTTTTCTTTTCGTTCAATTGCTGCAGTTGTACAATTAAATTGATACAATTGTTTTATGGGACAAGAATATAGACGTACAACTACAACAGTATCTTTCATTAACTATCATTTTGTTTTCTGCCCTCGTTATCGAAGAAAAGTGTTAGTAAAACAAGTGGAAATTCGATTCAAGGAGTTATTGGCTGAAATATGCCATCAGAATAGCTGGCTTATTGTGGCAATGGAGGTTATGCCCGATCATGTCCATCTGTTCCTGAACTGTCTTCCCACCGATTCTCCATCAGACGTAATGGCAAAAGTGAAGGGAGTGACCTCTCGAATAGTAAGGCAGGAGTTTGAGCATCTTGCTCATTTGCCTAGTCTGTGGACACGTTCTTTTTTCGTTAGTACAGCAGGAAACGTATCAAGCGAAACAGTAAAGCGTTATGTTGAAGAACAAAAGAAAAGGGGGTGAACACATGCAAGCTTTAACCGTTAAGATACGCATATTTCCTGATCAACCAGCCATTCTACGTCAATTAGGAAATGAGTACATTCGGGTAGTCAATCAACTAACCAAACGGGCTGAACAACTAGGGGCATTTCCGAAAATGACTACAAAAGATGTAGAAACAATTCTTCCGTCTGCCGTTTGTAATCAAGCGATTCGTGATGCCAAAAGTGTTTTCAGTAAAATCAAGAAACTTGGTGTTCGTCCAATTCTTAAAAAATCTGTATATTTCGTTAACAATCAAAACTACACGGTATCCGAAAATACAGTTGCTTTCCCTATCGTTGTAGATAAAAAGACGAAGAAAACAGCGTTTCGTGCTACAGCGACTAGCAGAGATATGGAACTGTTAAGAAAAGCCAAACTTGGATTGCTGCGTATCGTCGAAAAGTCAGGGAAATGGTACGCTCAAATTTCGGTAGAAGTACCTACAAGCGTAACAAACAACGAAAACATCATGGGTATTGATCTTGGTTTGAAAGTTCCTGCTGTTTCTGTCACTTCTACAGGTAAAACCCGATTCTTTGGAAACGGCAGACAAAACAAGTACATACGAAGAAAGCACCAACAACGTAGACGTACATTAGGTAAACTCAAAAAATTGTCTGCCATTCGTAAGCTCGGTAATAAAGAGCAACGTTGGATAAAAGATCAAAACCATAAGATTAGTCGGCAAATTGTCGATACAGCCATTCAGGAAGGTGTGTCAATAATCAAGCTTGAACGACTAGAGAATATTCGCAAGACGGCAAGAACAAGCCGCAAAAACGCAAAGAATCTGCATAGTTGGACTTTTTATCAGCTTCAACAATTCATCTCCTACAAAGCAAATATTGTCGGCATAAAGGTTGTGGAGGTAAATCCTGCCTACACTTCTCAATCTTGTCCTACCTGTGCAAAGAAGAACAAAGTGAAAGATAGAAGGTACGAATGTTCATGCGGATTCAACGCTCATCGTGATCAGGTTGGAGCGATCAATATCATGAATCAACCTGTGGCAGATGGTAACAGTCTGTCAGCCTAAGATGCTATATGCACTGTCTTAGGACGGGCTGATGAGACAGCCCTGAACTTGGGGGAACTACGGTTAGCAGAAATGCACGACCGACTACCACCCAAGAATCCCAATGATACCGAAGGTGTCAGCTTGCGGCTTTAGCCGTGGGAGTCTCAAGAATGATCTTCAATCAAAATCAGCCATACTCCATGTTCATTTTTGGCTTGCAATTTTCCTGACGATTACCCCTAAATGAAAATCGGGCTAGTTCTAAAAGATATTTATCTGTATTAATAATTATCTGCAACAGCTTTTCGTAAAATCCCAATACATCTGTCTAAGTCTGTTTTTACATTTGTCTTATAACGCATTGCGGCTTCATAACCGCCGTTTGAAACAAAATGATAATAAACGACCTCTTTATGCTTGGAATTCATATTTGGTTGAGGTTTTTTTATACGGTACAAAATACCATCTTCCACAAGATCATCAAGAGAACGATAAATTTCAGCATGATTAGGTCTGTATCCAAGGTTTTTGAAATCATGTTGTAAAAAATCGAGCATCTGAAGGGCATAACCATTTTTCTTTTCTACCATTGTAATCAAATATAGCTTAAGAAAGGCCCTTTGTTTGATCAAAAACCCCGTACTTTCTCGTTCTGACATGGGGGTCACCTTGCTTTCTATTTTTGTACTATGTACTAATTGTACATAAAGGGAAATATTATACAAGGATTTATTTTCCTATCCCCTTTTAGCTAAATAAACAAATATTGATGTATAAACTGGATAGTCTTTGAGCTAAAAGGGGTAGTATGAGATTGCACAAACCATGTTATTTTTATAATTTTAAATGTACAATTTGTACATAGTACAATTTTTTTTATTATTTTGTATACATGTTCCACAAGGTTTATATTGATGCCGGTAATCTTCTGTGGATTGGAGATATCGGCAACTTTTATGGAGTTTTGAATCATTTGACCGATGTAGTTTGACATGATGTATCCGCATTTAGATATCTTTTTTTATCTAAACTATCTGTTTAAATTATTCTATTTAAGAAATAACAAATTGATAAAAAAAATCTTTTTGTTATTTACAAAATTATACAATAAAGGTAATATGAAAATAAAATGACGCTACTTGATAAATAAAGAAAGGGGATTTTTATGGCCGAAAGTCTAACTTTCACAACATTGGGGGAACTGATAAAAGATAAAAGAACAGAATTGGGAATAAGCATATCAGAATTATCTAGAAGAACTGGGGTAAGCAAAGGAGTTATTGGCTATATAGAAAGTGGAGAGACGAAGCGCCCAGAGTTGAGAACATTGAAGTCAATAGCGGATGTGCTAAAACTTTCCTATGAAGGTGTCATAGAATGCTACATTGAGGTGGAACGGCGAATCGAAATTTTAGATGGCTTACTTCTTGAGGCGATTGAAATTTCGAACAATTCACTAATCAGCAAAGTGGCGCAACAGATCGTGGAATCTCCTCATGAAGATACATATGTAATATTAGAACATCTGTATAATCTTACTGGTACTGTCGCTGACAATGAATCAAAGTTAGCGATATACAGTGTTATTGTCAAGTACGCCAGACAACATGGTGTGCCAAAGTATATAGCCAAGGGATTATATCAAAAATATCTTATCGAGAGAGGAGACTTAAAACGGTTAGAGGAATCGTTTAAAGTGGGAGAAGAGGGCTTACACTATGTTGATTTTCTGTCTGATGAAGAGAAAATCATTTTTTATTTTAGAATGGCATTACATGCGCATAATATCAAGAAATATCCAGAGTGCATTGAGCTATGCGAAGCCGGTATTTCATTAGAAAAAAGTGACACAGAGCTGAAGGCTAGAGCATATTTAGCTATGATTAATTCGTTATCTAATTTGGGTGACTATTCTACAGTAGAATTGCACTTAGATACATTCAAGAAGTTTAACTATAATTTTGTCGCTGAGGCAACTAAACTGGAAAGTGCAATCGTGAAAGCAAAGAAAAGAGAATTTGATGTAGCTATACCATTGCTAAATGAATCCCTACAAGAGATTAGTGAACATGCTCGAATATATGTAGTTAACGAACTATTAGAGATATATTTTGAGCTAGAAGATATGGGCGCCATCTCTAAGATATTCGCCGAAGAAGAGAGATTATTTCTTAACACAAATACACCATATAAATTTAGTTCCCTTGGAAGATACTATGGGTATAAGGGATCTTACCAAGTCAGCATTGGTTTATTAGAGGATGGTATAGATAGCTACATTAACAGTTTAAAAGCGTATGGAGAGATTAGTTCATACCAAGAAATTGTAGAATGTATGAACGTCATACTTTCAAACCAGCCCTTGCATTCTAAATCGACATTATTGTTTGAAAAGTTAAAAAAGGTATATAATGGTATTATTGATAATAAGATGATTAAAAAGGAGTGGGTTCAATGAAAAAAGTAATATCGGTATTGACGTTAGCATTTGCAGTAATTATTTTTCCTTCTGTTGACTATGCGGCTAGTAAAGGGGATACTCCTTCAAAAAAAATAGGACTATACAGCATACAACAGAATCATTATGATCCGGGTCATTGACAATAAGGTTTTATGGACGCTATTAATTTAGCGTCTTTTTTTTTTGTGATAAACATGTAGAATTTTGTCGAAATTAAATGACCGTGCTACGTTTTTCGAAATAAAAGGAATTTATAGGACGTGATGGTAAAATAATACACAAAGGCAGAGAGGAGGGGGTGTTATTAGTGGTGCCTTACACAATATTCAATAAAAGGACGTTCCGTATGCCTGCCAGCTCATAGAAATGTCCTCAACTAGAAATATTACTAGGTAATTCTATCACTTCAGTCATTAGGAAGATTCATTGTATGTTAAATATTTACAAATAAATACTTTGCTGGTAATATTATTAATTAAGAAAGGTTGTTATGAAAATGAAAAAGAAAAAGCTTATTGCAAGTATTCTCTCCATTGCATCTATTCTTACGGTTATTTCTTCTGCACATGCTCACATGGAACCTAATAAAGAAGATCCCGGTACATTTCTGTTTAAATGGCCTGTGCCAGATTCTAGTAAAATAAATAGTGATTTTGGATATCGAACAGATCCTTTTACGGGGAAGAGAGTGTTGCATGCTGGACTGGACATTGCCCCTGTGGAAAGAGGAGTTTCAGGCGACAAAGTCGTAGCAGCTTATCGAGGGACGGTTGTTCGTTCTGAAGAGTCTAGTAGCTATGGAAACGTAGTGTATATTAATCATGAACTGAGAAGAAATGATTGGGTTCAAACTAGATATGCACATCTGAGCAAAAAGCCAAGCGTAAAGAAAAAAGAAGAGGTTTCAAAAGGAACAAAAGTGGGCGTGATGGGAGACACCGGTCAAGTAACAGGAGTTCATCTACATTTTGAAACACGGGAATCTTCCAAGGAACCGGATACTTCGAATAATTCTGATCCCGTAGATCCTCTTAATTATGTTGAACAACCAAGAAGTCTAGATGTCAGATCAACTGTGGATGAAGATGGCTTTGTTCCCAATCCGTACAATGAACAGTACAGCGAAGAAACATCTGATCAGTAGATAATACAATTTCCCCTTGGACCTCCAACTCAAGGGGAAATTATTTTTAGGAGGGAAATATGAGAGCAATAAGCTCATTCTTTACGCTGATCCTAGTTGCTGTAAATCTTTCGGGATGTACCAGTTCGAGTGAGGTAAGTAACAAATCGGTGGGGAATACTGTTGGGAATATTACCAACATGGGATTTATTAGTACAAAGGATGATTGGATTTACTATGCTAACACAAATGATCAAAATAAGTTGTACAAGCAGAAGGAAGATGGATCAAATCCTAAAAAAATCACAGATGATCAGGCTTATGATATCAATGTTGTGGGTGATTGGATTTACTATCGAGCATTAGACAAAGACGCCATAATGTATAAAATTAAAACGGACGGCACTTCAAAAACCCAATTAAACAGGGAACCATCAGGTTATATTAATGTAGTGAATGACTGGATCTACTACTCTGACTATTCGGGATATACACCTGTTATGTATAAAATGAAAACGGATGGGTCTGGTAAACAACGAATTACAGATGACTATTCAGAGCAGCTATTGGTATTGGAGCCATATATTTATTATCGTAATGGCAATGATGATAGTGCCTTCTATCGAATCAAGAACGATGGAAGCGATAAAAAGAAAATAAGTGATGACAATGTTAACTTTCTAAACTACTCAAATGGTTGGTTGTATTACGCAAACAGTTCGGACGACTTCAAGCTGTATAAAATGCAAATAGATGGTACAAAAAGGACGAAACTAACTGATGATGAAATTAATTCAGTTATAGTTGATAACGATTGGATCTATTACAGCAATGATTCGGACCATAACAAATTATACAAAATTAAGGTAGATGGTACCAACAGAACAAAGATTTTAGATGATACAGTAGAACGACTTAACATAGCAAAAGAATGGGTTTTTTATTGGGAAGGGGGGCAAAAAGAGAACCTACATCGTGTTAAAAAAGACGGAACAAACAAACAAGAAGTTAAATAGACGCAAATGTGATGTAGACAAACTATCAGTTTGTCTGCATTTTTATTTTCATGGACCATTAGAACGTAATAAAGTCGCTAACTTCTCTTCTTTTTTTGTGAAAGTCGTGGAAAATTTTGTCGTAATTGGAATAGCGTGCTACGTTTTTTTAAAAAAGAAGAATTTATAGGACGGGATGGTAAAATAATGCACACAAGGTAAAATGGAGGGGGTGTTTTTACGTGTATACTCTTTACAACAATGTGAAAAAAGGACGTTTCTGTATGCCTGCCAGCTCTAAGAAACGTCCTCAGCTACAAGCAACAAAATATGTTACTCAGGGTAATTTTACCACTCATTTATTCGGAGAAAAAGTGGAAAATTTCGAACCTGAGCAGCTATTAAAAGAAACAGAAGTTTTACGAGAAATGCTAGTTTTTTTGTATTGTAAAGAAGGGTCATTTTCAAGTCCAGCAGTCTTAGAGTTAAGTCAGCTGTTAGATAAATATATCGTTTCTGTTCAGAAAATCGAGAAACATGTTCGGACATAAAAATAATCCTGAGCTGCTACTTCGGGAAAGGAAATAGTAGTTAATCGACAATTGGTTTTTAGGGGGATCTATTATGCTGGTATGGGCCGATTCAAACCCTTTGATTGATTTTACAACAACGAAAAATTTAGATAAAAAAGGAATGCAAAAGGAGGAAGTCTCTATAAACAAAATATCTGATTACACAAGCGAGGCAATCAGTAAAAAAATAATTAATCATACGAGTGCTACTATGGCCAATATAAAACTATTCAGTTCAAGGGGTGTTGCACATGGTTACTCCCAGCCCTGATGTTAGCGGGCGATCACTGAGGTCGGAGATAGAAAAACGTATAAAACTGGAGAACTATACACTCACTCAACTCAGCGCATTGACCCATATCAATCAAGCACATCTGAGCTCGTTTTTGAAGGGGAGGTCTTATCGAGCATTAACGATTGCACAACTAGATGCTATTGCGAATGTATTTGAAGAGCCGGTTGGATGGCTGTATGAATTGTATATAGACGAATGTTTTCCAAAGGGGGTGGTATCAAGGAGAAGAGTGGGGTCTTACCTGCTGAGATGGGCAGGCATGACTGCATTGATCCTGTTGTTTCAATTTTATTGGAGCGTCGTAAAAATGTAGAAATTCTCTTTATTGTGGCGGAGCGGTTATTTCACAAAGGGAAGCACAAAGAGTCAGTCTCCTTTTACCAGCTCGTTATTGATAACGTGAAAGACAACCACTCAGAGCAATTTATTATGAGTCATTATCGTTTGTTCCGAATATCAGAGGAAGCAGATATTGAGGAAATTAGGAAGTCGGTTATTCGATTTGAATCCTATCGAAAAAGACTATCTGAGCATTATCAATTAGACGCACTTTTACTACTCGCTAATAAATGCCTTTCCTTGCACCAATGGAAAAAAGTAGAGAAGTATGCCGGCGAATTAATAAAATTGGCTACTTTGATTTATCGACACGAGAAACGTAAAAAGAATAGAGAAGCTAGCCACTTTCATTTAGAAAGTTGTTTAGTTGTTTATTATGGGCAGGGGTACCTCTTAAAGTCTGAGGCATTGGAAAAACAAGGACTATATGAAGAAGCAAAAGAATTTGTTTCTGGCTATGCTGACCTCAGTCGGTTTGGACTTCTTGATAAAGCTGGACAAGCAGATGTCGATAAGTTTAGGCTGCTGGCAACAGCAATTACGTATAGATTAGATATACTCATGGGAAATACAAGTGTCCTTGCTGACTACATCAAATACCTTGAAGATCATCCTACAGAAATATTATTTGGTTTAGTGACAATTGTGGAGTCAGCCAGCATACACGGTTTTCTAATAGATAGTCTACTAGAGCGATTTTCAGAAGAAATAAGTTGCTTCCATGACTCGCATGATCCAATTGATATAGGTCGTCATCTTCGGTTTCGATATGATCTGGCTAGGTATCACTTTCAAAATGATCGTTCTGAGAAGGGGATAATAAATACACTTCGATGTCTAGATTTATCCATAGTTACGAACAATCAAGAGATGATGGTACAATGTGCAGCACTGTTTGAAGCACATAGATATCACGCAACAGATCAACAAAAAAGAGAGTATAAAAAAATGATGGAGGAGGTATTAAATGATGGGGCGAGTAGAATGGCAGAAGATAAAAGGCTTCACTAACATCATGGGATAGGAGGCTAAAATGTCAGATGAGGAGCGACTTTATTCGCTCCTTTTTATATTGTTTATATAAACAATCATAGCTAGTAAGGTAACGAATGTGGAAATAGAATTAGCGAGAATAGAATGATCTAGCGCTGTTTTTTTGTAATTATTACCATATTTCTCAGTATGTGTTTTTCTGAATAGTGGTTTATAGTAATAATTGGAAGGGATGTGGGTGAAAAGAAAGGTGGTGATATCAAAAAAATACTCGATCCTTAGCAAGCATGTACGGCTTCAAGCAAACTGGGGGTCCTCAAATACAATATTAATTATATTTGAGGGTAGTCTTTTATTGTTTTCTAAATTTACAGTACAGGAAGTAAATGGCCCCAATGATTAAAGCAAACCAGATTGAATACCTTAAAATTTTGAAGATGTATTCATCTAATGTCAAAACTGTAATTGTATAGGTACCCTTTACTTCTACAGATTCTTGCCTACTTAAAAATAAAATATTTAGGCATAAACCAGCTAAAAATCCATACCAAAGTGTCTCAACAATTTTGTTCTTCACTCATAATTCCCACCTTTTCTAATGTTTACGTTCTCAATTGTTTGCACTACTATCTAAATAGTCTGAAGAGTATCAAATTCTATCAAAAGGAGATTAGAAATCCATGAAACTACATAACAAAGTTGTGGCTTCTGTTTTAACGATGTCAGTTTTAGGTGGTTTAATGGTAGTACCATATTCAGTATTTGCTAATCCAAGCATCCCAGAGACCATGGAACCAGGAACGATTGTTACGTATGATAAAAATAATGAGATGATCGTCCATAAGTACCAATTTAATGATAGTGTAAAGCGTACATCTCTTGTTAAAGAAAATAAGCAAAATCAAAATCAAAAACTACTTGAAGAAGAAACAGCAATTTTTGAAAAAGTAAAAAAAGATGCGGAATCACTGCCTGTTTTTTATTTGGACGAGCCAGTATTACCGAAACCTGAGCCTGGAATGACCATTTATTATGACGGAATGGGGTTACCTACAAAGATCATTGATGCCAAAGGAAACTTAGTTGATACCGAGTCCAAAGCCGCTGCTTCTTGGACCCCTCCGAAAAATGGTGTATATATTTATGGTAAGGACGACAATAAACTCACCATCACAGATAAATATGTTCAAGGTGAAGGATGGGTATCATGGTATGACGGAATGGGCGAAAAAGGATCGGACGGAAAAAAATTAAAGAAAGATAATTGTGCTACAAAAATGAAATATGACAGACCCACATTCAATAAGGAGATTAAAGTGAGGAACTTAAAAAATGATATTGTTGACTATGTATATAAGGCAGATGTTGGTGGCCTTCCTAATGCAGTCCTAGATATCATGCCTGAAAAAATGGAAGATGACTTTGATTCTCCCGTAGACAGAAAAAAAAATACTGGTCGATTTGAGGGAAGAACCTTCTACGAAAAGTAGACCTGATACTCCTCTAGAGCGTAACTCATACTTCAAAAAGTTATTCAACAATAACTGATTTGTGATAAGTGTCGAATTATTTCACGACACTTATCTCTTTTTCATGTATCTAAAAATGTAGGGTCACTTGTTAAAGGAGGGTTCCCCCAGATGAAAAAAATCTTTAACATGTTCATTCTTATTGTATCTGTAGTGATCAATGCCTGTACACCAAATACAAGCACCACCAACACTACAACTGTTCCGCCCTCAGCCACAAATGCTGTAGAACATAACAATTCTGACTATTTTTCTCTCACCTTGACAAACAAACAAAGTGAAAACCATTTTTATATATACGATATAGATACGAAAATCATAAAAGAAGTCGCCAAAACCCCTGATACCGCTCAATATCCTCTTGGAGCCGTTGACCTAAATACTAAGTCACTCTATTATTCCGAACGTGATTCTACAGGGTCCGACCAATTGGTAAAACTTGATCTAGCTACGAAAAAGAAGGAGAAATTGACCACCAATTTATTTGCAATCAATTATATTATCCCAGTGGGAAATCAAATTATTGTAGCCGCTGCCGAAAAAACAAAATCCTCTGTCCAATTAGCTTCGTATGACTTACAAACAAAAAAACTATTATTTTGGGTTCCCCCAGATGACGACGATACCGCAGTAGAACATCTAATGTATAACCCATTTACAAAAAAGCTGTATGCTACTCTCTATTCTACTCAGGAACGCAGATCACTTTCCAGAAAAGCAGCGAAAGAACAAGCACCTGACGTTGATGCGGCCACTCATCGTGTCGTCGAATACGATATGAATCGAGGGGAACAAATAAAACAAAGAGAATTATACAAAGCAAAAGAAGTAATCAGATTATTCTCTGTCTCAACAAATACAGAAGTCGCACTGATAAAAAGTGGCTCTAAGGTTTTTCAAGAAAAACAATTGTATCTCTACTACTTTCATTCAGGCAAAAAAGAGCTACTTGTTATTCCAGAGCTAAGTACAATCGAAGAGGCATATTTTACTCCTGACAAACAAGGACTTTTCATAAAAGGAAGCCCCAAAACGACTCTGAATAATAATGACGTAACTGTAGACGGGGCACCAAATGGATTATACTATTATGACTTCAAAACTCGTAAAATTACCAAAATATATTCAAAGTCCGACAGCTATATTAATAATTTCATACTGCTAGAGGATCCATCCAAATAACCAAGAAACCCCGTATCTCAGGTGTGGTCAAGACCCCGTTTTGTAGACAGTAAGAAAAACCCCGGCCGTTAGGCCGCTAACTGATGGTATTATCCCCTTTGAGTAGACAGTGTAAAAAGCCCACTCACCTAGCGGTGGGTGCTACACTATCCTCGGAGGGGATTTTTCGTATGGCTAAAAAAGAGCAAGATTTGGTACGCCATTATTTTGAATGGATTGGAAAGAAATCTAACTTTATTGCAAATGAAAGAATATTTTCTATATCCACAGGGATTGAAGTTAAACTTGGAGCGTAGTTTGTATTGAATTTGGTTGGTGTTATTCCTGATATCGTGGCGGTAATATTGCTATTGTAGTTCCCTTGTCTACTCAAGAACCAACACAAGTACAAAAAGGAAACGGGATATATACGGAGATTTCAAAAGTGTAGGGTTTTGTGTTTATAAAGTTTCCCATGATATTTATTATCAAACATTCTATGGAGCAAAAGTGCACCCCTTAAAGTAGACATTGGAAAAAGC
Organism: Brevibacillus laterosporus; assembly: GCA_007833815.1. NCBI lineage: Bacteria > Bacillati > Bacillota > Bacilli > Caryophanales > Paenibacillaceae > Brevibacillus > Brevibacillus laterosporus. The sequence goes on from CP033461.1 coordinate 49,330, forward strand.
CCCAAGGTTATCCGATGACTTTAGGGGGTGTATTTTTCAATGGCGGTTAAAGGACAAAAATTTAAAAGTTATCCAGAATCATTGAAAATGGAAGCTATTCGTTTACACATTGAGGAAAAGTGGACGTATAAACAAATTGTAGAGCATTTGGAAATTCAGGACGAAGATCGCTTAAAAAAGTGGATGAGAAAGTACAGACAACAGGGTGAGTTTGGACTTCTAGATCGACGCGGACGTCGTGAGGCCTATATTGATCAGGATAGATATGTCCAAAAACTGAAGCGCGAGAATGAAATCCTAAAAAAGTATTTGGAAATCTGGATGCGGGAGGTGTAAGGAAGAAGTATCGAATTGTGGAGAGTTTGTCTACAATATATCCAATTACTGAGGTTTGTAAGGTGTTAGGAGTTTCGAGAAGTGGCTATTACAAGTACCTCTCTACTAGAAACTTGTATAGGGATAAATCGATGAAAAAACGGATCAGAACGATCTATGAACAAAGAAAAGGAATATATGGATATCGCCGAATTCAGGCCGAACTGTTACGCCAATTTGGTTGTAGGGTTAATCATAAGAAAGTATTACGCATCATGCAAAATCTGGGACTCAAAGCCATCATTCGCCGTAAACGTTCCTATATGACTGCCCATCAAGCAAAGGTATCGGATGGACGTGTTGCAGATAATTTACTCAAACGTGATTTTACCGCTCAAGAGCCTAATCAAAAATGGGTAACTGACGTTACCCAATATCGCATCGGTGAAGAACGTATCTACCTTTCTGCAATCAAAGATTTATGTACGCATGAGATTATCGCTTATCATATCAGTACTCGAAATGACAATGCGCTTGTTCTAGAGACTTTTAGGAAAGCATTTGAAATGCAAAAAGACGTGACTGGTTTGATCGTTCACAGCGACCAAGGTTCCCAGTACACGTCCCATGCATACCACGACATGCTGCCTACGGTTGGCGCCCAAATCAGCATGTCCCGACGGGGCAATTGCCTAGACAATGCCTCGATAGAAAGCTTCTTTTCTCATTTGAAAACCGAAGCCCTATATCCCTATGATATACGAGATCTTCAAGATGCTCAAAGGAGAATTGAAAATTACATTTATTTTTACAACGAAGAACGTCTTCAAGTGAAGTTAAATAAACTGACGCCTAGTGAATTTAGGCGTCAGTTAGCGGCCTAACGGCCGGGGCTTTTCTTACTGTCTACAAAACGGGGGCTTGACCAGATAACCTCGGGGGGTTTTTCCAATGTCTACTTTAAGGGGTCACTTCAATTGATATACAACGTTTTTTTAGAAGCAAGCTATATTCGTAGTTTGCCACTCATTTTGGTAGTCACTTTGGACGGTCTTGACCGAAATCTATCAATTATCATCACGGAAAGAATACCATTCGTGACCTTGCTCATCAGCCTCTTCCTCGGTCTTCACGTCAAATAAATAGTACATTTCCCCATACAGTTTCTTTGCTTCTTCCTGATCCATCCCAGCACGTTTACAAGCCAGTAGCATGTATCCAATAGCCTCACGATTTGTCATACAATATCATCCTCCATCTGATTATTAAAATAAGCCGACATGATTTCAACATCCTGGAAAGAAATAACCATCTCACTGAATTTTTCTTCTCCGATCTTCCATTCCCAGCTCTGTAAAACATGGACAGAGGATCTTATACTGTCAGAACCAAAAGTCATAATTACCTTTCTAAAAGCACCATCAAGTTGGACACAATCACTTAAAATTTTATCACCTTTGCTAGTATGGCGAGAAATAGATTCATCCATTTTTTTAAATCTCACTTCTTGAACCATTAATTAGCACCCCTCTCGGTTGGATAGTATTTATTCATTATTTTATAAATAGAATCCAGACATATCAATTCTTAGATTTTCCAGCCTGTGTTTTGTAGCTAACCACTACTTACTTGAAAATTTAAGCCTTTCTTGCTAAAATGACAACATTAATAAGTCCTCTAAAGTATTCTTGTAAGCCAGCACAACTTAAAAGAATGAAGGGGCATACCGTAATTGGCAGAGTCAAACGGTATAACTGAATGTGGAAACGCATCAGACCTATGCTTATAGACTTCCTACGCTCTCATAGTAGCCTAGAGAAGAGAATAAGCCCAACTGATTATTAATCAGACATACCCTTAACGACTCCCTTGAGAGTGAAGTTGAGACAAGACATACCCACCACGCGGTATGAACTTTCCAAAACTGATGTGCGTAAACCAGTAGAGGATTTCATAGGACCCTAGCGAAGCTGTATCCATAATTAGCTTTTAATAACTACCAAGGTAATAAGCTCAAATGAGCTTACTATACAAAAAAGCCATTCTAAAAACCATTTCATATGGATTAGAATGGCTTTTTTTATTTAACCAACGAGAAAGGATGATTGGAATTGACAGGATCAGTACTTTTGTACCTCTAAATATTGAATCTATGCGTTTCACTAGCAGGACAACCTTAAATAATCTAATAATATGATTGGAGATAGGGCTATGAATATCTTAGTTAAAGAAAAGCTGGAGCATTTAGACAGTATTTTTATTGGGAAGAAACTAGGGGAAGTGTGGCCTGTTATTGTAGAAAGTTATTCAGGCGATTCTAATCTTACCTTTCAATATCCAAGGAGTTTCTTTTATAACCTTCAACATAAAAATCAAATTCATCTACCTACTAAGGACAAACATGATCGAATCACTTTTGTAAAATATTTTATCGATCGGTTGATGAGCAGAGAAATAGATATATACGAATACCATTTTGGTACATTTTGTATTTATTTCGATTATCTCAATGCCTTTCAAAAGGAAGATTTTTCAGGACCATATATTGGTAAAAAGCGAGTAGAATATATTCAAAATCTACCTACTTCAAAATTTTTAAGTAATGACTATTTTATTACCTACATTTGGTCTTCATTAATTAAGCAAACTCAATCAGAAGCTGGGGAGTGCTTATATAATCCAGAGTTTGATCAGCTTAGGCTTTTATTTACGGCAGATTTATTTGAAGACTGTACTCGTAAATATCACTCTAATGCAAACTGGCTGGAACCCCTTTCAGGAAAAAAGGACTTGGTTTGTAAGAGCTGGAAAGTAGACAAGGATACAATGATATCTGAAACAGAAAGGTTTATGACAAAGGGGGAAATACTTCCTTATTCAAATGAGAATGATCATACTCATTGCGTAGGATCGGTAATTTTACGAAAAGGGTCCTATATAGAAGTAAAATTTGGAGATGATTGGATAAAAGGTCATTATGAATCGTCGGAACCTAACGAATTAATCACAATTCAAAGTAGTGATGGACATATCCTAATCAAACCAGGGCATCTGGTTCGAGTCATCAATCATTAACTCCGATTTGAGTATTCTTTGAATTGGTGAATTAGGTTTAAATATAAAGTGGTGTAGTAGTTAACTAACAACATCTCAACAGCAAAAAGGCAAATGACAGGCTATAACAAACCTGTTATCTGCCTTTTTACATTACAGGATCACATTCTTTCAAAGGTCTCTAATATGATTCCTGGCCATTATAAATAGAGGGGGATAACCATTGAAATTCTTCGGAGTTTTATTGAGAAAAGAATTAAATAAGAGAAGTGAATCAGCTAAGAAAATGATGACCTCACAGATAAAATATAGGATATTAGAATACTTTTATTCAAACACTCATGTCTCTTTAATAGATTTTGACTCATTTTCTCAACAAGACATTATTAATTTAATTGAAGATACTCATGGAATAGACAATGAAGACCTTATTGATGATTTATATGGGCTTTGGTATAACCCTATTTATGAATACTGTAGGTCAACAAACAATAATTACGTTTTACATCATTCAAAAAAGAAAATCTACGAGTCAGAAGATGATTTTATATGAGGTGATTAATAATGTTTTCGATGGAAGAGACACAAACTCTTTTTGCTTCTCTAGATAATTTACTGAGTCTTAAAATACTATACGACTGTGGTTACGACATACAGCCTCTTTCCAATTGGACGGAAGAATATGGTAGCTATAGTAATTATTCAGGTTTCCAAATCCTTTTTAAAAGTATCAGTATCTTATTTACAAGCTGCTCTGACTATGAGGAAGTAGATGATACTTATAGTGTCCATAGGATTTTTGTCCACGACACTAATCTTAAGAAATTAATTGAGATGAAGTCCTCAGAAGATCAGGGGAAATTTATTAATCCTTATCATCAAACCTATTGTGATTATACTGATGCAGAAATGATTATTAGTCCGAATGAGAACGGATTTACATTAGAATTGCATGAGACTCCCATATGCTATAGCAATTTTATAGAAACATTAATACAGTTACGCCGGAAAATAGATGAGTTTTGTAACCAATTTTGTAAAGGAGACTATTAAAATGCCTCATTATAACGTGGAATTTAGCGATGATTTTTTACAAGGGACGCCATTTTGTCATATAAAGGTAAGTCAACAGGGAATTATCTTAGATGAATATAAAATGAGTTTTGATGATTTTATCGAAGCAATAATGGATTCGAGAATGAGTACTTTAAAAACTCATAAAGTTGTAGGAGTAACTAAAAGGAAACGATTTCACAGGATTATTGGTAAGAGGAAATTAAGTAATCCATATAACAAGATAGAAACACCATACTTACCCACTAAATGTATTAAACATATATGGGTTAACCGTGCCCAAAAAGAACAATTGGTATTTATAGAAATTCCAAAGCAAAAATGGGACACATCCTTTTACAACAGTAAATTAGATCAAGTTGGGTTTCCGAGGTTGCTTTTCGGATATCGCTTAAAAGAAAACTTTATTAAAAAAATCTATATTTTGGCCATCAAAGACAAAGGACATGTTCTTGGACAAACAGAGATTTTTAAATTTCCATTTTCAAATGTATCAAATGGAGTTGTTTGTATGGGAGGAAACTCATTCCCTAATGTAAAAGACCTCACTCAATTAAGTACAATGCATAATCTATTTTTTGCTGCACCAAGCTCTTCTTGTTATTACAGCAGCGAGAGGAACTATTCTGGTATAGGTGATTTAAGGGAGTTGTACACATATCTCCAAGATAAAATGTTCCCTGAAGAATGGCTTAACAGCAAAAACATGACGTTAGATGAATATTGCAAGAGTTTATAACAAAGACGTTTACCACTGGTAAGGTCTTTTTTTATTTAAATAACCTTAAGAATTGAAAGGATGATTGAAATGGCCCAATATAAGATGCTTCAGGAGACTATTTTTAGTTTTTTAGGAGAAGAGGAACCAGAGACAGTTGAAATTACTAGTCCGAAAAAAAGTAAGAAAGTAGCGAGTAATACAAGCAATAAAACTAAACCTACTCCTAAACCAGAAGAAATCTTTCAAGTAAACACAGAAACTAGCATACGTTATGGAGGAGAAACTATTCCCCTTACGGATTATTTTACAGCTGACGAAATTTCAATAGGAACCTTGTTAGAAAGTAATACGGAAGCAGATCCCCAAACTCCAACATATAAAGCTATAACTGTTGATGATATTAGAAGAAGACTTGAAAATGATTTTGCTGAACTAACAGAGGATTTAACATCAATGAGTTTTATCAAAGAAAAAAATCTTATTGTCCCAGTCCTTCAGGCTCGTAAAAAAGGCATGATTCTGAAAAAAAGACACGGTATTTATCTATCTCTTAGCGACGCAGCTGATAACAAACGTAGCAATATGTATATACCATCATCTGATGGAAACATATATCACATTCGGGACACTGAACATTTATCCATATGTAAACGTACTAGAGCAGTCCCTTCTCTTTCTTCAATAAAAGAAGGAGTACGATTAAAAGCTCCAAAAATTAATTGGGATATTATTACTGAGTTTATCAAAATCTCTCGTTATTACGCATCAAAATATGGTACAGAAGTACATGCAGAAATACTTTGGAACGGGATAGATTATAAACTCTCCATTCCTAAACAAAGAGTAAGTAGTCAACTTGTTGAGCCTGAAACAACAAATCTTATTCCAGAAGAGGACGAGATTAAAGTTATGGAAATTCATAGTCATAACTTCATGGATGCCTACTTCTCTAGTCAAGATGATGAATCAGAAAAAGCACCAATTCTATATGCGGTTATAGGAAGAGTCACAGATTATTTTCCTCAAATAAAGGTCAGGACTTGCTTAAACAATGAATACCTAGAACTTGATCCTAATAATGTTTTTGACACTCCTTTTCAGCTCAATCAGTCATATGAATTTAAGCAAATTACCATTCATAAGGAGCTAAACTAGATGATAACAATTGGAAAAGAAAGAGAAGTTTTTTTTTATCTTGTTCAAATTGGGTGTGGTGGAAATGGGTCTTACATTCTACAACAATGCGCCCAAATGATGAATATTTTTAATTGTGATGGTAGATACATCGTTGCGGACCCTGATATCGTGGAGCATAAAAATTTAAACAATCAACTCTTTATTCCTAAAGATGTTGGCAGAACAAAAGCTTCCATTTTAGCAAAACGCTATAGCAGTCATTACAACCTTCCAATCGCCTCATATGATCAAAAATATATTGAGGATGAAAGAGCGTTGCATAGTTTATTTCAGCATACTGATTATACAAATTGTTATAGATGGAATAAGAAATTTCTACCCATTTTAATTGGAGCAGTAGACAACAATTATACGCGTAAAATTATGCATGAGTATTTTTTAAAACAGGAAAGTTTACTGTATATAGACGTTGGGGTAGAAAGTGCTTGGGTCCCTCAAGATGGCCGTAAAGAGCCAGAATGGTCCGAAAAAGAAATTGAGAAACATAGAAACACTGGATGGGGAGGACAAGTGGTTATAGGTCTAAAAGAGAAAGGGGAAATACTCCTAGATCCGGTGGCTAATCGCTTCCCTGATATCCTCGAAGACCAGGATGAAATAGCTCCATCCGAAATTGCCTGCTCTAATATAGTTGTTAATGAGCCGCAGCGCTTGTTTACCAATCGCTGTGCCGCAATGGTAGTAGCAGGATATTTAAATGAATTATTTAGTGAAAAAACAATTTCAAACCATGTAACTTTTTTTCATGCAAAAAAACAATATATGCGTGCTGAAAAAATTAACTAAAAGAAACAGGCCTCCCCTTATGGGGAGCCTTTGTTCTTTCAAAATAAAACTAAACATTGAACTATTTATTTTATCGATTCACTTATTGTGGTATTATAAGGACTATAAGATGTATGCATTATATCGTATCATTACTGCCTATAATAAAAAAACCGCAGGTGCTGGTAACACCTACGGTTTGTACAATAAGCTGTCTCTCAATGGGGCTGGCTCAGGTCACGAAGTAAGATCGTCAAGCTTTTGCGGGCTCAATGGCGATCTTACTTTTTTTGGTCAAGGCAACGACTATTGTCACGACTAATCCCAGCAAGGCCACAAATAAGCCACCAAACTGGAACAATAGAGAAAGAGCTTCGTGAGTTAGTACCAATGTCTGGAATACTATAGGATAATAGTCTGTTTTCGGTACTATTAGACTGGACAGACCAAGATAATAAATATCATTGGAATCAAATAACGATTACTTGTTATAAAAGGCTATTTCCTTTTCTAAGGAAATGGCTTTTTTTCATACCAAAAACTATATGAAAGAAGGAAAGTAACATGAAACTCATAAAAATAACTGCAATTCTTTTCGTTTTAATAGCGATAATGATTTCATCAGGATGTCAATCCCAACCAAAAAACGCGGTCTCTCCAATCAATGGTAATCAGATAGAAAATATTGAATCACTTAAAAAACGTATTTCAATAGAAAAAGAGTTATATGTATATTTCTACCAGCCATCATGTTCCTTCTGTCAAGAAGTAGAACCATATTTATTACCACTAGGTGAAATCTTAAAGACACCCTTCACCAAAATTGATTTGAGTAATAATAAAGAGGGTTGGAATTTATATAAAGTAGAAGGAACCCCTACTGTTATTCATTTTAAGGATGGTAATGAGTTTAGAAAAGTAGTGGGAGCATTATCTAAAGAAGACTATTCTTCATTTTTTTCTTTTGAAGAATAAGTTAAAATACACCCCAACCATTAATCTAGAATAGATATAATGAAACTGTTTTCCTTGTAAATAAACATGCATTTTGCTAAACTAAAAATGTGAATAAGTCCTCAAATTTTTTGGAAAAAAGAACATTTTCTAAAGAACTCAAAAGAGGCATACCGTAATTGGCAGAGTCAAACGGTATAACTGAATGTGGAAACACATCAGACTTATGCTTATAGACTTCCTACGCTCTCATAGTAGCCTAGAGAAGAGAATAGCCCAACTGATTATTTAATCAGACCCTACCCTTAACGACTCCTTTGAGAGTGAAGTTAAGACAAGACATACCCACCACGCGGTATGAACTTTCCAAAACTGATGTGCGTAAATCAGTAGAGGATTTTACTGGACCCTAGCGAAGCTATGTCCAAGATTACTATTTCATAATAAATAATGAAGCTATCCTATTGCTCGGATATTATTGAGCAGCCTAGGATAGCTTTTTTTATTTTATAAATCAAAAAGAGGAGTGAACATTAGATTTCACAACGTTAATGAATTAAATTTTCTTTTTAGATTCAAAAGAACTCTAAAGATGTCTAAAAGACACATCTACTCAACACTGATATGAGTAGAATGTGTTTTTTTGTATTAAAAATTGAGAGGATGATTGAAATGTCTAGTTTCAACATAGAAAAAATTACTGCGATTCAAGGTAATGGTAATAATATCCCAGTTATCGGCCACCTTACTTGGTACTCTTTAGCTGAACAAATGTATAGCCGAGAAGATCTTCGACAAGGTTTATTAAATTCTGGTCTTGATGAACGTTGGCTACCACCAGTAATACGTCTTCCAGATGCATTTAGACGTGCCACTTCAGCTGTAGAATGTAGAAAAGTATCAGATCAGGAAGGTAAGCACTACAATTATCTAATCCGAGAAGTAGCATATGATGCAACATTTGTTCAGAGAAATATTGTAATGGAAACAGTAGATCGTGCAGGTAAAAGGCTAGAGTACAATCCTGAGTCAGCCATTTTAACCCTTGATAAAGAACAAGGAACTATTGACGTTCAAGTCCTCAGTAAAAATGCTGAAGAAATCGCAAAGGAAGCCATAAGATTATTTGAATTATATAAAACGCATTATAATTCTCAAATGGTGCGAGGGATGATACATCGTATCCACAATAGCATGGCTCCTATTTCAGTAAAGCCTTCTGGTGGAATCTATTTCATTCCGATTCGCTTTGAATCTACACTTAAATCCTTATGCCATTTCATACAAGGACTGGATAATGGATTCTCTCACTCTATTAAAGTAATTAACGATGCTGAAAGTCGTGATATGGTTCGCGAAAATCTCTTAGCTCATCTCAAAGGCATTTATGGGGGGTGTCACAGCTCACTTAAGGAAAATGCACCGAAAGCTAAAGTAAAAGCCCTTATAGCAGGAGCAAAAAATGCTGTTAATGACTTTAAAGAATATGAAGCACTCCTATCAGATGAAGTTGAAAATATGCAAACTTACATTGAACTCATTAAACAACAAGTCGGTTTGTTATTGAACAAAATCGAGTAGTTCAAACACTAGAATTCATTATCTTTGAAAGGATGATTAAAATGAAAAATCAAAAATCACTCAAGAAAGAGGGTAAATGTTTCATGATGGCTCCTTTTATTATTCCACTAATTCTGGAAAATGATTTAAAACAAATTTGGCTGCAAGTAGATGAAATACTAGCCAAATTCGACGATCTTTCAGTCGATGAATTACTTGAATGTCGAGAATCAATCCAAGAGAGATTGGAAGCTATTGCTGCTTTGTTGTATCCATACATTCCGAATAATTTAGGAAATCAAGAAGCCCTAAGCCCACATTCAATATTATCTACAAAATGGGCAGATGCTGAAAGTATCAACTAATAAAAAACAAATAGTGTTCTAGAACTAAGGAGGAATTATAGTGAATGCCATCCAAAAAATTAATGACTTAAGAGATTATCTTTCTTATAAATTTGTAGAAAGAGAGGAAATTGTTGAAGGTATACTATTAGCAATACTTGCGAAACAACACGTTTTACTTGTTGGCCCTCCTGGTACTGCAAAGTCTAATCTAGTTTCTGAACTAGCCAAACATATTACAGGAGGCAACTACTTTCAGTGGTTGCTTTCTCGTTTCAGTACGCCAGAGGAATTGTTTGGACCAGTATCACTTCAAGGGTTAGAAAAAGGAATCTATAAGCGAAATACACTAAATAAATTGCCTGAGAGTCATATAGCTTTTATTGATGAGATTTTTAAAAGTAATTCAGCCATCTTAAACGCTATGCTAACTCTTATTAATGAGCGTATCTTCTATAACGATGGGCAGCCAATCACTTCTCCTCTTATGACTGTCGTTGGAGCAAGTAATGAATATCCTGAAGACGGAGAAAACTTAGAGGCACTTTTTGATCGCTTTCTTTTGAGGTATCACGTCGACTACATCGGAGAAGACAATCATTTTATCAGTATGCTAAAAGGAATATCTCCTAAGTCACCAATGCCCCTATCAATAAATGAAATTACAGAACTTCAGCTCTATACTGCCATGGTAAATATTCCAAATTCTGTTCTGGAAGTTTTATTACAAATAAGAAATAAGCTCAAAGATGAAGGTATCAGACCCTCAGATAGACGCTTTAAACAATCCCTTAACATCATTCGTGCTAATGCCTTCCTTAAACAAAGAAACACCGTTGAATACTCAGATTTGGCGGTTTTATCTCATTCCTTATGGGAAACTGTTGACCAATCGGAAAAAGTTAAAGTCATAGTTAAAGAATTTTGTACAGACAAACTTAAATTTCAATTAGATCAATATTTCAACGATGCTAACGAACAGTTTGAAATCGTGAGAAAACAACAAACAGCTGAATCGGCTCTAGAAGCCACAAAAAAAATGAAAGACATTCTACATTCAATTTCTCTATTAAAACCTCAATATCCAGCTCGAGTTAATGAATGCGAAGAAGTAGAGAAAAAAGTAAAAATAGCTCTTTCAAAAGTGGCTGAAGCTGCCATTGGAATTTAGGAGGATGATAAAATGTACAAATCTGTTTTAAACACTGATAGTTATGACAAAAGAAGATTTAAAGAGATCTTTCAGATGTCGAATAAAATGAAAATTTTAGAGACCGCAGGGGCAAATTATTTGCCCTCTTTTTTATCCCTAATGGGGGACATATGGGCAGGATTATTTAAGTTAACTCCTGTCCTTGCAGATAAAGTTGACCCTTCCCTCTTAATCAACCAAGAAATAATTCAAAGAGTCTTTCAAGAAGAATCATTCGAATCCTTCCGTTCGTATTCTAGACTTGATGATCTTACCTCTGCCATTGGAACAATTAACTTTAGTGAACAATCCATAAGATGGTTTGAAGAAAAGGTAGATATCGATACAAAACAGGCATTAGAACAAGCCTCTAATAATCAGAAGCAAATAATAGATTTAGAAAATAAAATTAAAAAAATCTCAGAAAAAGGCCAAGAGCAATTACAGCCAGACGATCATGAGACTTTAAAAGACCTCAAAGCAGCGATGTCAGAGAAAGATAATCAGGTAAAAAACCTTATCGAACAAGCACTAATGGGATTACAGAATACTGCTTCCATGAAATCCTACGTGGAGATGGCCATAAATGAAACTCATGATCTCAAAAATGAAGTAAGTTCTTTATTCAGTGGTTCACAAGCTGGCAAGCAAGATTCAGATTTAAAAACAATTCCATTAAAGGATCAATTGTTGCTTGCAGAGCTACTCAAAAAAAATAAAAAACTTAGGGATATTGCTCTTTGGGCAGGTAGATTTAAAAGTATTGCCAGAAAGAAGCAACGTTCTAAGCATACTGACTCATTTGAACGATCGGGGATTACCACTGGGAATAGTCTTGAGCTAATTTTACCTTCTGAACTAGCTTTATATCTCAATTCAGCTTCTAAAGTTGATTTTATGAAGCGTTTTGCTGAAGGAGAGGTCTTACAATACGCTGTAAATGGAAAAGAATCGTTAGGAAAGGGACCAATTATTCTTTGCTTAGATGAGTCTGGTTCTATGAAAACTCTTGACGAACAAGCTAAGGGATTTGTGCTGTCCCTATTGATGATTGCAAAAAAGCAAAGAAGAGATTTTGCACTCATTAAATTTTCCAAAAAAATTCAAACCAATATTTATAAAAAGGGAAAAATTACTGCCCATGAATTAATCACTTTAGCGACTTCTTTTCTGGGCGGTGGTACAAATTTTGAATTACCACTAGAAAAGTCATTGCAGATTCTTGATAAAGATCGATTCTCCAAATCAGACATAATTTTTGTAACTGATGGTGAAGATAACCTGTCGGAATCATTCATCACGTCATTTAATGAAAAGAAAAAAGAGAAAGACTTTCAAGTTTTATCTATCTTGTTGAAAAATAATAACACACAAACCATTCAATCTTTTTCAGATGAGATCATTTTAGCTTCAGACATTTATGATGAAGCAGTCATGAAAAGGGCTTTTAGCATTTGAAAAATTACTAGCCATCAAGGTTTAAGGGTATTAACTCTTTCAAAACCAATCAAATAAGAAAAGGATGATAAAAATGAAAAAACCTATAGAAAATTATTTGGAATTTAATATAATTTCTAGGTATACTAGGAAGCAAGCATTAGAGGATGGATTATTAATAGATGTCTCTAATTTAGCACAAGAGAGAGGGTTCAAAATTCCTGTTTCAATTACTAAACAGGTTTGGAATTTAGTTATTACACCAGACGATTCTGCCAAAAGAGCAGGTGTTGATGAGACTGGTTGCTTATGGGATGTCATACACATGCTTTACACGGCTCTAACGACAGGAATTAATAGGGTAGACAAAGAAAATTATAATACTCAGGAGCTTCTCTATTCTCTTTATATTTTCAAGAATGGCGAATCTAAAGTCACTACACTAAAGGCAGTTTGCTTACCTGGAGACAACATGGAGCCAGTGTTTACTATCATGATGCCAGAGGAAGACTAAATCTAGGTTTCGCATCATCTAGAGATGTAATTCAAATTAGATCTACGTGAAGCAAAGGGGGGGCATATATTATGTTCCCCTTTTTCTATAATAAGATTATCTTCACAAGAAATATATACGTCCATTTGTTTAAAATAAGGGGGGAATTATTACAATGAAAGATAAAGATTATCATGATTTAGAGAGTCTTATAGGTCATGTGGACCCTTTATTACAGAGATTACAACAAAGCTATGTAGAATCCAGGTTAACAAGTATTTGGTCAAAGCTGTGTAAGGCTACCTTTGCTCAATATAAGGGAGTCTTTGCATTCTTAAAAGACAAGAAATTCAATATTACTCCTCTTGTATCCTCATCAATTGGTATAGGTGCTCTTTCCTTTTTTGGTTGGGAAGGTCCTTATAATAAAATTATAATTTGGAGTAAAGATATTTCGATAATAACCGGCTTTCAAGAAGACGTTATAACGAATACAACTCTAATCTTTATAACTCTCATAGTTTGGGTGCTAATCACAGCTACATTATCCTTTTTACATATGGCTAAACCATTTAATCCGTATTTCGATATCAGAGTATATAAGATGCTAAGAAAGGATGAATATGAAGCATTCCTTCCATTTCTCCATGAAGGAAACTCATTTACTTTTGCAGGAATAAAAAGCAAATTAAATTCTGCAAACGGAGGTAACATTTCAGATATTTTAAGAAACAAAGAAAATGAGATAGGGACGCTAAAAGAAAAAAGTGAACTTTTAAAAACTACTATTGACGACTTGGGGAAGGAACTTTATCGGACCATAAATGTTAAGAATGAAGATATTAATAAGTTAAAAGAACAAGTCATTTTCCTTAATAAACTCATAGATAAGGTCAAAACCTCGATATCTCGGTATAACAATCGTTGCTTTTCGGTATATGATATAGATTTCTTCTGTCCTTTCACATTGTATGAGCTAAGAAAAGATAGACTCGTTAGGTTAGCTGATGTAAAAACAGGAGGAAACAGCAAAACGGAGATTTCTTTAGCAGAACACCAACATTATGCTTCAGTAAAAGTTTTATCGCATGAAGATGACTATGTTTATGAGCGAGTTGATAGTGGAAGTAGTATTTTATCTTTTAAGATTCCATTATCTAATAGTGATATTTGGGTAATTAACTTTCATATTTATCAAAATGATCAACAGGCACTAGAATTATTTTTTGGAGATGCTATAATTGATACAAAGACAATGGTAGAATTGGTACAAGCACATTGTCGTTTACTCTATTCACAGGGCACTCTGAATCAGTCTACACAAATTGCAAATGACTGAAAGGGGAGGTTATCGTGGCCAAAAGCGCAGTATTACCTCAAAAACCAGTAGCTATGAGATATGAACATAGAACATTAAGGGATTCTATAGTATCTCATACACTCAAGATGGAAGAATATGATAGGGAAACACAAAAAAGAGTCGCGGCATTACTAAGCCGTGTTCAAAATATGTAACAGCATAAGAAAACCAGGGAATAGTAGATTAGCTATTCTCTGTTTTTTTTTGTCCTTTTTTGTCCTTCAAAATATTATTAACTCTGTCAATAATACTTTTATCCTGTCTTTTTATTTTTTCGTCAAAATTTCTAAGTCTTTTTTCTAAACTATCCGGCTTATATTCTCTAGCTACTGAGTGCAAATCGACTATTTTCTTTTTACTATCACTCATTTATAATCATCTCCTCTCTTTATATATCCATAGCTTGGACAAAAAAGAGAAAAAATAATCAAAAAACAGGGTGCATTACAACATATCAGATGGTATAATCTTTTTAAATAAAAGTCCTTAACAATCTAAGGCATACCGTAATTGGCAGGGTCAAACGGTATAACTGCACGTGGAAACACGTCAGACTCATGCTTATAACTAACTTTACTCCCGTTAGCAGTAAGGTTCGATGTAAGTTGAACTGATATTTTAGTATCAGACATAGAATTATTTTGGAATCATACAAACGTATGAACTAATCATTTAATAATACTAACTTTCCTAGATTCAATTAGTTCATTTGCTTTGTATTACTTTTACTTATAATAATGTCTGGGGTATCCAGACAATGAAAAGACGATTTCTCATTTTTAATGGGATGCCCGTCTTTTTTTTATTTCTCTTTGGTCCGCCTAATACCAAAAGGAATTTATTTCGTTAGGCAGCGATTCCCTTCGCTTAAAATTTTGGGAAAGTAGATTTTTATACTTAGGAGGAAGTAAAATGGCAGTTCAAAGTATTGAAGAACATAGTTTATATACAGATATCCAGGAGTGTGTAATGCGATTCTATACGTTAAGTAATGTATTAGAAGATCAATTTATTTCATCTGAGTACCAGGATAAAGAACAAACAATCGTTGAGATCATGGCAGAATTAAAGATCAAACTTGATCATAAAGATAATCTGCTTAACCGTTTAGATGATACATATATCGAAAGTTTATGTGAAGCTCAGGAGGCAGCATATAAGAAGGGATTCTTAGATTGCTTAAACGGATTTATGTCTATATTGGATAATAAGACTACCAATAGATGAATATATAACCTCATCGTTAATATGGTCAGTGGTAGCACACTTGCTTCAGGAAGAGCTATATTTACTTCACTTAAAAATCTTAGTTCCGTACAATAATTAAGACATTTTAAAATGATGGAATGGCTCATTTCCTGTTGGATACAATATCTTAGCTCTAGGACACTCCTTACTAGAAAATGAGTCCTTTTCGTTCATTTATGCGAATCTCGGACGTGATAGTGGCTATTTTTAGCCTTCTCCATTGCAAAAATTGCTTTTCACGTATCCCGATCGCTCCTACTCCAAATGTCAAAGCCAACCGTCCATCTTGATACAATAAGCTACCAATAATCGTTCCTACTGCCATACCAATATAACGAATAAAATAAGAAGCCAATCGCCGTTGCTCGCTCTGCTAAAAGAGCTCGGTTAGTAACGTACTTTGGATTGGCATGGCATAACCACCACTAAATAAAGCCATATAAAGATGCCTGCTACTGAGAAATTTCTACGAAAGTGGAAACACAATTTTTATCAGAAGTTATAGAAATAGAGCCAGAAAACATTCTAACGAACATGGGATAAAATCATAATCTCACTCTTAAATACATAAACTATATCAAATGAACGATGTGGGCCTTGAATTTCTGATTCAGGGCTTTTATTTTTATCATTAGGTGTATAATCAACTGAGAGGCAGAACTAAAAGAGGAACCAATGTATAAATCAAAAGATCATCAGAATTGTGAGTCTGTTTGAAAGCAGAACTCTGATTATTATATATAAAAAATTAAACCCTTGATTTCTAAATCAGGGGTTAATCTAATTATCATCACTTATTATCTTTTTTATTAGACTTAGTGGGACAATCAAGATATTTTTGTCTATAAAGGGGTAGCGTCAGGAAAAAGATATTTTGTTGGTAGGACCCCTACATTCATTCGTGTTAAAAATAACGCTCTTTTCTCATTAAACCTGTGATTTATAAGCTTTTTCTATTCCTTTGTATCTTATTATTCTTTTTGCATTGTAATACTCCTTTTAGATCTTGTGTCAAAATTTTACATCCTAATTATCCTTCAATCACAGTTGTATCCGTTTGAAAAAGAAGATGTATTTGTTTACAAAATAAATAGGGTTAACATGATTACTATCTGTAATCGAAATAGAAAAACCCTGATATATGAGCGGTCTGTGGATTTTCTTCCATTAATCTGATATGTAAATCGCGTACCTGAATGTGTTGACCATCAATCACATAATAAGGTAATTGATCTACACTATATTTCAAAACATGATCTACATATACCGTTTCCTGACAACTTACAGAAATAGACGTATCTCTTCCACTATTTGTATATAAGTTTTCCACAATAATTGGTTCTAGAGAAACATTCACCATATAAGACAAACAACCTTTGATTTTTAATACATGAAGATCAATCTCTACTTCCCCACAATCATCTACGTCAATCAATCTTTTACAACTCTCTTTTGCCATGGATAAGCGACTTACATCGTAGACAAGTTTAGCCGTATTCGGTTTTTGTATTTGAAAACCTGTTGGAATCGACACCATACACTGAAAGGGGACCTGATGTTTTTTTATTCTATCCATAGAAACATTTATATCCGATTGATCTTGTAATGTATACATTTCATCCATTTTTTACATGCACCTCCTATCTAATTATTCGTTTTCTTTCGGCATTCATTCGAAAAATAAACTCCATATATCTTTATGTAGGGGGCGTGTTCCATATGCTTTTTTATTCATATTTTAAAAAATCTAAAGGTGGGACATTTTTTGTTCCCTTTTTTCTATTTTTTGAGGACGTTTTGTTATCCATCTATTCCTTTACCTTAATACTTCTATTTTTATAAGCAGGAATCGCTATCTATTTAGCAAATATATACTTTATAAAAGTTGGGGAGTGAAGAATATGAAGGGTTTAAGGACGTTTTAATGCAAGGAGCACTATTAATTGGTCAAAAAAGGGATACCTTTACGTCAATTCGACCTCGTACAATATCATCATCATACTTACTTCCTATGTATCATGAATTTGTAGGCTCTCATGAATCTGGTGATTGGATTCCTAGTACGGAACTTAACCATTCTGTATATATCAAAAATTTGAAAGAAGGTCTTACGAACGAATAAACAAAAAGTCCCCAACAAAATAGTTAGGGACTTCTTACCATACACTTTCTAGGGATTTCGCAAAAAATATACGAAAGTATATTTTTTATAACATACTTATTTTTTACATGTTTGAAAAATACATAGAATCATTGCAACATGTATACATACGTAGGGTTTCATTTCGATGATTATACTTTTAAATGGTCCTTCCATCTATTGTCAGCCTACTACCTTTTGTATATGTTATGTTTGTTGCAGTTGTAAAAAATGGATCACAACAAATTCAAGGTCGTTTTTCAATATGAATTCCTTGTAAACTTGTTTGATTTAATTGATGTTTTTCATCGAACCACATTAAACATGAATCTTTAATAAGTAAGAAAATCCCTGTTTTTTGCAGCCGTTCTCCAAAGGAACTTACACATATACAATCGCCACGTTTTAAATATTTACAAAGATGATTCTTCTCATTCTTTTTTTTACAATTTTTACATTCACAAGATCTATGTTGTCTCATAATCGATCACCTCTAAACTTTGAAAGATGTAATCTCCCTTATACATAACTCCATATACAAAGACTTCATTTCTTTTAAAACCCCTCCTTTTCCCATCATTTATACTCTACCATTAGCCTATGTTTCATGTTGTAAATCGGATTAGGCTATCGCCTATATTCCGGTTTTTCTTTTGACAATCCCCATGCCTAAAGGCAGGGGATTCTTGGGTAGTCACTCCTAACGGAGTGAAATTTACCAAGCTATCCCTGTGTCCCACATTTCAGCTGGTTATGCCAACAATCGAAGTCCTTCTTGCTCAATATTGATGGCAGCGTTTTTGTCACGATCATGTTGTACGCCGCAGTTCGGACATGTCCAATTACGTAAATTGAGATTCTTTACCTCTTTAATTTGGTATCCACAACCAGAACACAACTGCGAAGACGGAATTTGTTTCCCCACAATGGAAATTGTTCTTCCATACTAAGCTGCTTTGTATTCCAGCATGGTTCTGAATGTCGACCATGGGGTGCACTTCACACCCCCTGTCCCAAAAAAGAGGGCTTTTCATCTGTTTTTATGGGTACAAATATGGCTCCCCACCATCGAAAAACGCCTTAGAAACGATGGTCAAGACCCCGTTTTGTAGACAGTAAGAAAAACCCCGGCCGTTAGGCCGCTAACTGACGCCTAAATTCACTAGGCGTCAGTCTATTTAGCTTCAGTTGAAGACGTTCTTCGTTGTAAAAATAAATGTAATTTTCAATTCTCCTTTGAGCATCTTGAAGATCTCGTATATCATAAGGATATAGGGCTTCGGTTTTCAAATGAGAAAAGAAGCTTTCAATCGAGGCATTGTCTAGGCAATTGCCCCGTCGGGACATGCTGATTTGGGCGCCAACCATAAGTAGCATGTCGTGGTATGCGTGGGACGTGTACTGGGAACCTTGATCGCTGTGAACGATCAAACCAGTCACGTCTTTTTGCATTTCAAATGCTTTCCTAAAAGTCTCTAGAACAAGCGCATTGTCATTTCGAGTACTGATGTGATAAGCGATAATCTCATGCGTGCATAAATCTTTGATTGCGGAAAGGTAGTTACGTTCCTCACCGATTCGATATTGAGTAACGTCAGTTACCCATTTTTGATTAGGCTCTTGAGCGGTAAAATCACGTTTGAGTAAATTATCTGCAACACACCCATCCGATACCTTTGCTTGATAGGTAGTCATATAGGCACGTTTACGGCGAATGATGGCTTTGAGTCCCAAATTCTGCATGATGCGTAATACTTTCTTATGATTAACCCTACAACCAAATTGACGTAACAGTTCAGCTTGAATTCTACGATATCCGTATATCCCTTTCCTTTGTTCATAGATCGTTCTGATCCGTTTCTTCATCGACTTATCCCTATGCAAGTTTCTAGTGGAAAGGTACTTGTAATAGCCACTTCTCGAAACACCTAACACCATACAAATCTCAGTAATTGGATACATTGTAGACAAGCTCTCCACAATCCGATATTTCTTTCTTATCCCTCCCGCATCCAAATTTCCAAACACTTTTTTAGGATTTCATTCTCCCGCTCTATTTTATGAACGTATCGATCCTGGTCAAGATACACCTCACGTCGTCCACGTTGATCAAGCAAGCCGAATTCCCCCTGCTTTCTATATTTTCTCATCCAAACTTTAACACGGTCTTTATCGTTAATTCCCAAGTGTTCAGCTATCTGTTTGTGAGTCCACTTTTCATTTAGATGCAATCGTACTGCTTCCAATTTAAGTGATTCTGGATAACTTCTAAACTTCTGTCCTTTGATTGCCATAAAAATACACCCCCTAAAGTTCATCGGATAACCTCGAGGGTTTTTCCAATGTCTACTTTAAGGGGTGCACTTCACGATTCTGGAAGGTCAAATTTTTTCTACTCAATCAGCGAAATTCGTAGAGGGGGTTTCGACAGCCTGAAGTATATTTTTTGTTTGCTCTTAGCACCCTCTTTTGAGGATGCAGAGCAAAGTACCTTATATCCCAATTATCAAAATGTCCAATCAAAAAATACCCCTTTTGCATAAAACATAGTGTAGTTCTAAAAAAATTAATAAGGAGGAATTATAATGTCAAGACGAAGATTTCATCATTTATGTGAAGGTGACCGTATTCGTGTATATTCAGCTGGAAATAGGCTCGATGGAGAAGGAACGTTTATTCGTTTTTTAGAAGATGGAGATGAAGATTTTTTATATTGGATTAATCGTCGTGGAAATTTAAACTATACGAGTTTAGATGGGATTAACATTGAGAAAATACGCCATGATTGTTGTGACCGGGATCGGGATCGCGATCGTGATCTTGATTAATTTTTCTCTTTTTTCATGAAAGAATAGGATTACATTGTGTTACACTATTAATGATTTCTCTTTTTATCATTTTGCTGGGGATGTATAATTTACGTCTCTCACAAAAATTTCACAATCGAGTAGGAGGGGGTGACTAACCCCCGTCCTCTCACACCACCGTACGTACCGTTCGGTATACGGCGGTTCACCAAGCTTGACGAATTTCTAAATATCTTTGTACTAAGCTCTTTAACCCTTCTCTTTGCCAGTAGGCAATGCCAAGGGCTTTGTGTATTTGTGGAGTTTTCGTGGTGTGCCATGCACCTTTCGGGTGTTTGCAATTTCAGTTGTCTTTTCATGACTTAATCCAAGGGAACGGAGTTCTCTATATCGAGTTCTTATCCGTTTCCACTGGAGGTATACGAATCCAATTTGAGGCTGTTGTATTCGGGCGAGTCTGCATAACAAGACGAAGCCCTATACAGCCAAGGAATACAGCATTAAACTTGGGCAGGTACTTGTTCGAGCAACACGACTCATTAAAATATCGTGGTTTACTCTATCAAAGAATTTCTCTATGTAAGAACGAAAAGAGCTGGGTCAAAGAGGATTCGTCATCACGAATTTTCTCTTTAAGTTTCAATATGGATTTCGGATGTATACGAATTTGGCTTCCTTCAATCGCCGAAAGGCAGATACCGTTTACCATTATCCCTGCTTGCAGGTACGCACGAATTATCTTCAATAGTCGTTTATCAAATTAGGGAATTTTTCGGCTTTAAAGAACTTACGGCAAAGGACAATGATTTTTTGACAGATTGGTTAACCAAACAAGTTCACTTTACACACGATACAGACTATTTAAAAGGTCAGGCATTTTGAAGAAGAGTTTCATAAGGAAAAGGAATCAGATATTTTAACTTTTCGTCAACTTTTATCTTCTCCCAGCAAACCAAGTGTAAACACCATGGAAATGGAAGTTAAAAATTGTTAGCGATTCGGCATCTACACATTCCTTCAAGATTATTTCATCACCGAAATTAGTAAAGAAATATCGACTTCGTGCAGCTACTGAGACAGTGACAGAATTGTGTGCACACCCTGCACCCATTCGCTATACCCTTCTTGCCATTTTATTTTCGCATCGTCATGAAGAAGTTATTGATTATTTAGCTGATTTATCGGACGAAATTTAGTCCCTCCGTAAAGTATCCTCCGCCAGTCTCCTCTTCCATATATTCATCTTCTATATAGGCGAACAAATCACTTGATATATCTTGATTGAAAACTAATATCTTGTCGCTAAAAGTAGGAAATCTAAGATAGGGCTTGGTTGGTGGAACCAACTCTGCACCAAATGCAATTTTAAAATCAATCCATTTTGGTGAATTTATCGATCTGAAACGTTCTGTAATTTCAGGATATAAATCACCACCATTTGTGTACAGCCTCGTTACTGTTCTATTATTTAACCCTTCATTTAAAACGTTTTGTGGATTTATATGTATATCGCTATCTTGTTCTATTACTGTATGGTATAAATACAAAATTATCGCTCCTCGACTTATATTTCCAGCATTTTCTTCTTCAACATTACTGCCCTTAAATTGAGAAACGTATAGAGAAAGAGGACTGCTCTGTTAGCTCTCATCAACTCCGTTATCGCGCTCGTAATAATTGAATAATAAAACTTAATCGGTTAACTCTAATTGTTGTTTAATAAATTCAAATAAATTGTCAGCTTTTTTTTCGCCTTTTTCTTGACCTTGATATCATGCAACAACTGGGCATTCGCCATTGTCCAGTTGGGTTGTATCCAAACAATAAATCCAATCAGCTCCAGGCTCAAAAAATACAACATAGCCGTCTGGTATATCGTACTCTTTCCAATCCATCTTGTTGTCTAAACTTATGAACATCGTTTAAACCAATTCCATCAATATCTAAACCTTCAAAACTAACTTAGCTATACTCCTTTAATAGCCACTTATACCTATCAGGTAAAGTCACATGTAATGTATTTTCAATTTCTTTTATTTTCTCTTCAGAAGTTCCAGCTAACTTATGAACACTTCTATTTTAGATAAGGTTTTTAAGTTCCTTCTCGTACATATAATAATCACCACGAATTCATAACATCGGAATGCATCTCTTCATAATTTTAGCATAATCCCTAACATTGTTGTTCCACAATTTGGCCCGATCAGTTAGAAGAGATGGCGATGCAATTCATTTTCATTTCTTTAAAAGAAAATATGGATACAAGAACCTCTACGGGCAAAGCCATGTTCCAAATGATGTGCGTTATTGCTGAATTAGAAAGAAACCTTATTGCTGAGAGAGTAAAGGAAGAGTAAAAAACGTGGAAAAACATAAGGTAGACCCAAGTTGGATAAAGAAAAGCTTGTTGTTGCGCTACGGATGTATGATAGTAAAGAATATTCTATAAAAGAGATAGTCTCAGTAACTGGAATATCTCAAGGTTCCTTATATAGAGCCATCAACAGAAGAAGGCTTGAAGAAATAGAAAAATAGGACGCGTTCTATTTTTTCTCCAATTTTACTTTGCGGTCTACAGCAGGAACCCTGTCACTTATCCTAAAACATGGAAGTCTTTCTTTAGCATTGATCAT
Source organism: Brevibacillus laterosporus (assembly GCA_007833815.1). Lineage (NCBI taxonomy): Bacteria > Bacillati > Bacillota > Bacilli > Caryophanales > Paenibacillaceae > Brevibacillus > Brevibacillus laterosporus. Next base: position 72,624 of record CP033461.1, read on the forward strand.
TGTAAGGAAATCAAACAAGATTCAGTTTATTAATTGCATCGTGATTGACATTCCCATCCTTGGTGAATAGAGACCCAGCTGGAAGAGCAAATTCCCTCTCATCCGTTCTTCGATATACAATAAGATCATTAGGAAGCTTTGCTTCTTCTTTTTTAAAGAGACTGTCAATCCTATGAATGAACGTATCAATATCAGAAATTCCGGGATGTTTGTCAGCCCCCCTTAATATCCTATTTAGCATTGGGCCGTACGCCACGTAACCGTCCATAAATTTTTTGTCTTCTTTTGTCACTACAGTATCCGAAAGTTTTATTTTAGTTCCAAATTCTTTAGCAGCATCTATATCACTTTTAAAGTCTAATGGAGTTGTTTGTTCTTCCTTCAATTGAGTATCAATTTCATTAAATCCTTTTTTGCTTATGTCATCCATGTACTTAAACATTTCTGGTGCGTAAGCTTTTAATACAGGTTCATAACTAGGTTCATAATAATAGGCAAAGGCCTGTGCAAACACTTCCCGAAATTCATTGATGTGTTCTTTCACATATGTGGTATCATACTCACCTTCATGAGGAGGTAGATGTGAAAGAAGTAAGGCGCTTGCATCTTCGTCTGCTTTTGCTTGATGTACAGCATCTAAAAATGTTTCATTTACAAAAACATTTTCTCCTAACGTGTCACGAGCGATTGCTTTTCCTATCTCATAATATACCTCTTTGCTACGAAAAAGAGAAACAGATAAAAGATAGCGAAGGAAATGAGGTTTCCTTAGATTCTCATTTTGTCTTTTCAATAGGTGGTAAAAACCCGGCTCTGATTATCCATACAGAAGAGTATTCGGACAGCCACAGCAAAAATCACGGAGAGTAAGATTTTCTGCTATACTTTTTTCTGTCAGATGAATTTTTCCTCCTGCTTTCTCGTACATCTCCAATACTTCAGGTGAAAGCTTATTTAATAGTGCTTGGGTATCTTGTAACCGTTGTTCTTCTTCACTCTTAACCTCTGTTGTTATAATTCCTTTCATAATTTCTTTCATTCTTTCTTCTCGGGATTTCTTCGCCCGTTCTTTCTTATTTTTTTCTTTTACATCTTCCACATCCTATATACCATTTGCTCATGAGTAATATAGGAAAATGCTGAAGAAGTGAGTGTTAAAGCCAACAGTATCGTAGTTGTACTCAGGCCTTTCAGCATTTTAGTTCTTTGTGGTATCTAAATTTGTTTTGAAACCCCAAAAGTTACAAACCATTATAATTGTGATTTCTAGAATAAAATGGTTTAAAACAAAAACAATTAAAACCAGTTAAGTTCTTAAATAGATTAATTACATTTTTCGGTAAATTCATTCCCTCTTTGTTTATCATTTTTCTCATAAATATATATTGGTGCCTCAAAAAATTATTTGAGGAATGAGATCAACCTGTTATACATATATTCTTCTGTAACCAAAGGCGATATTAGTGTAAGACATCTAATTTTCTTGGAACCAAGAACTTGATTAATAAATCTGAATAGAGTGATTAGGCAGATTGCATCTTGTTCACCAAATACAGTTAGAAAACGGTGAAAGGAGGTGATGTCAAGCAAATGAATACTAATCATGATCATTTGGAGAGCCCACGTCATTCTAATTCAGAATTACCATTCCATTCTACACCGGAAGGATATCAAAAGGTACCGTTTTGTTGTGTGATTCCTATCCCTCATGGATTTGAACTTACATCTTATTGTAAACCAAAGTTGATCTATCTTCTGAATTGTGTAGGGCTCGTAACAGAAACATGCAGAAAAACGGTTAAAGTTGATGACTGCGGTAATGCAGAAGTTGACTTACACATGTTAAAAGTAAAAGGATGTATCCCTTTTATTACCAATGTAGAAGTGAAACCAATAGGTAAACAAACAGGATGTTCTTCTGAGTCCCATAGTAAAGAAATTTCTATTTGTTGTACCGAAAGTATTTGTGTGGATCATGTACTGAAATGTAGTGTAGAACGCATCCCCCATCATCACTTGGATTGCCATAATGTAGTCGTTTGTGATTTGAAAGCAATCCCTACACATGAAGATCATTGTCAGTTCGTTAAAATTATGGGGAACTTTCAATTTCATTATGTATAGGATCTGAAACATGTGAGCGGGGACCATTTGGTTGGATTTAGAATCCTAATAATTATGAGGAGGCTATTGTATGAACAATAACTTTAATGGAAATGGTTTAATTCCTATGAATGACAATGTTATTAGTGGTGATCTTGTTACAAATGATTGTACACCATGCCATGGTTCTATTCCCATAAATGCCATGAGAAAAGATCCCTTTCGCACAATGACAATACAAGAATTAACATATGAATGGACAGAATGGAAAGAAAATAGTCCCTCTTTATTTACACCAGCAATTGTAGGTATCGTTACCGGTTTTCTTCTTGATGCATTAAAAAAAGAAGCAAAAAGCCGATTATTACAATACTTGCAAAACCTTATATTTCCTAGTGGTAGCACACTAACGATGGAAGAGATTTTACGAGCAACAGAACAATTTGTTAAGCAACAGCTGGATACTTTGACCTTTAATCGTGTGTCACAGGAACTAGTAGGTTTACAAAATGCAATAGATGTCTTTAACGACTCAGTAGATGATTTTTTACAAAACAGAACTGGGATTTCACCAGCGGCAATCGAAGACTCTGTTAATACCCTGCAAACATATTTTGTTGGTAGATTGCCACAGTTCCAATTAAGTGGCTATCAAGTAGTATTATTACCTTTATTTGCCCAAGCGGCCACTCTTCATTTAACCTTTATAAGAGATGTTATCATTCATGCTGATGAATGGGGTATATCTGCAGCTCAATTGACCAGGTATAAGGGATATCTTAAACGATATGTAGCTGAACATTCTAATTATTGTTTAACCACCTATGATACTGAATTTAAAGCAAGATTTTATCCAAGAGCAACTTTAAGAAACATGGTAGAATTTAAAACCTTTATGACATTAAATGTACTAGACTTTGTTTCAATTTGGTCATTGCTTAAATATGAAAACCTATTTATAAGCACTAGTCCAAATTTATTTAATATAGGGAATAATACTGTTGACGAGGGCAGTTATCCGATCTCGTATTGGCCGTTCTTTAACTCCTATATTCAAGCTAAATCGAATTATGTACTATCAGGGGTATCAGGGAGTGCCGACCGCTGGACTTGGAGTGATCCTATCTTTGGAAGTTACCAGCAAGATTTACTTTATTATATTACAACATCATATGTAGGTGGAATACAAGGAGCAAAAATTGGAAATCAGCTTGTTGTAGCCGAAATCGAAGAACAAATTAGAGCTGATACACCAGCAGTCTTCGGGAATCTTCCATTTAATTGTACATTACGGAATCCGATAGGTGTACCATATTACTCTACCCGCTTCAATGAATTTAGAAATGGAGCATTAAATAGAGGATTCTATCGTAGTGACAACTATAGAAGTAATGATAGTACGTGCGGTCTTGGACTCGGTTTTGTTGGTAATTGGGTATATTATCCAGATTATTATATTACGAATATTTCTGCAACAGTAAAAGTAGACGGAACAAGTAGTCCAAATACAACGCCGTTATATTTTGGAGAAAACAGACCGATAATTTCTGATCGTGGTGTAGATAAAGGTATCGCTATTTATAATAGGAAATCAAATATAGCTGGTACATCTCAAAATGGTACAATTATACATCAAGCACCTAATGATGGTACAGGTTTTACGATATCTCCATTGCATCCGACTACTGTTTCAGCAGCAACTATTGTCCATGTTCGAGAGAATTATGGAAATAGTGGTGATTCACTCCGCGTAACAGGAACTTCCAATATAGATTACACTATCTCAGGAAATGGGCAAGATCGCTACAGATTATATTTGAGATTATCTGGAGGCGGAACCGTAAGTGCATCTGTCAATAATTCACAGGTAGGGACAGTAAATGCGTTCAATACAAGTAATAATAACGATGGAGTTATAGACAACAATTCAAAATTTAATGATTTCGTTTTACCTACCACTTTTGTTTTAAATGCACAATCCCGATTAAACTTGACTATTAATGCAACTTCATCTAGTCCAGTTGATGTAATGAATATCATCTTGCTTTCAGTAAATGATTCTCCCCTTTATTAAATCATATATTTACTTTTGTCTTTGAGAAGGTATGGAATTTGTCTGTGTGGGTGAATAAGTAGGAATATTTGTTAAAGCCAAGAAGCTGCTTAATGTTGGTGCTCTTCTTGGCTTTAACTTGCTGTTGAGTATCTCGATTCCTGACGAGACATAATTTTTTCACCCGCTTTTCCATGCATTCCCAATACTTTGGGTGAAAGTTTGTTTAGTAGTGTTTGGGTATCTTGTAATCTTTGTTCTTCTTCACTGTTAACCGTTGTTAGAATTCCTTTCATAATTTCTTTCATTCGTTCTTCTCGTTCTTTCTTTATCTTTTTTCTCTTTATCCCCATTTTTTATCTTCTACATCATGTATACATTTGCGGCATGAGTAATATAGGAAAACGCTGTTAGGGCTCGTAACAGAAACATGCAGAAAAACGGTAAAAGTTGATGATGTGGTAATGCAGAAGTTGACTTACACATGTTAAAGTAAAAGGATGTATCCCTTTTATTGTCAATGTAGAAGTGAAACCAATTTGTGAACAAACAGGATGTTCTTCTGAGCCTCATAGTAAAAAAATTTCTATTTGTTGCACAGAAAGTATTTGTGTGGAATCATGTACTGAAATGTAGTGTGGAATGCATCCCCCATCATCACTTGGATTGCCATAATGTAGTCGTTTGTGATTTGAAAGCAATCCCTATACGTGAAGATCATTGTCAGTTCGTTAAAATTATGGGGAACTTTCAATTTCATTATACATAGGATAGATATAACGACAAGCTGGAACCATTTGGTTGGATAAAAAACCTAATGATTATAAGGAGGGGATTTTATGAACAATAAGTTTAATGGAAATAACTTCAGCGGGAATAGTTTAACTCCTATGAATGACAATGTTATTAGTGGTGATCTAGTTACCAATGATTTTATCCCCGTAAATACAATGAGAAAAAATCCTTTTCGCAGGAGGACAATACAAGAATTAACAAATGAATGGACAGAATGGAAAGAAAATAGTCCTTCTTTATTTTCACTAGCAATTGTAGGTATCGTTACCGGTTTTCTTCTTGATGCATTAAAAAAAGAAGCAAAAAGAAGGTTATTACAATACTTGCAAAACCTTATATTTCCTAATTGCAGCACACTAACGATGGAAGAGATTTTACGAGCAACAGAACAGTTTGTTAAGCAACAACTTGATAATTTGACCTTTAATCGTGTGTCAGCTGAACTAGTAGGTTTGGAAAACAACATAAGAACCTTTAACGAACAAGTAGATGATTTTTTACAAAACAGAATTGAGAGTACACCAACCGCAATCATAGATTCTGTTAATACCATGCAACAATTATTTGTTAATAGATTGCCACAGTTCCGATTAAGTGGCTATGAAGTAATATTATTACCTTTATATGTACAAGCAGCTACTCTTCATTTAACCTTTATAAGAGATGTTATCATTCATGCTGATGATTGGAATATACCTTCAGCTCAATTGAACACGTATAAGGGATATCTTAAAAAATATGTAGTAAAACATTCTAATTATTGTTTAACCACCTATGATACTGAATTTAAAGCAAGATTTTATCCAAGAGCAACTTTAGGAAACATGGTAGAATTTAAAACCTTTATGACATTAAATGTACTAGACTTTGTTTCAATTTGGTCATTGCTTAAATATGAAAACCTACTTATAAGCACTAGTGCAAATTTATATAATATAGGGAATAATACTATTAGAGAGGGAAGTTATCCGATCTCATACTGGCCGTTCTTTAACTCCTATATTCAAACGAATTCGAATTATTTACTGTCAGGGGTATCAGGGCGTGCCTGGCGCTGGTATTATCATAATCCTATCTTTGGACAGTACTCTCAAGATATACTTTATAATATTAATACATCTTATGTAGGTGGGAAACAAGGAGCAACAGTTGGAGTTCAGCTTTCTTCAACCGAAATCAAAGAACAAGCTAGAGCTGATGTACCAATGGACTTTGATAATATTTCATTTAATTGTGTATTACGAAATCCGATAGATGTACCATATTACTCTACCCGCTTCCATGAATTTACTGGTGGATCAGCAGGTTCTGGTGGATACCTTCGTAGTGACGGCTTCAGAAGTAATGATACTACGTGCGGTCCCTCCTTTATTGGTGATTGGACATATTATCCAGATTATTATATTACGAATATTTCCGCAACTGTACAAGTAAACGAAACAATTCAAAATACAACACCGTTATATTTTGGAGAAAATAGACCCATAACTTCTACTTATGGTGTAGATAAAATTGTCGGTGTTTATAATAGGAAATCAAATATAGCCGGTACATCTCAAAATGGTACAATTATACATTTAGCACCTAATGATGGTACAGGTTTTACTGTATCTCCATTGCATCCGACTATTGTTTCAAGACCACCTGTTGTCCATATTCGAGAGAATTTTGGAAATAGTGGTGATTCACTCCGCATAACAGGATCTACCAGTATAGATTACACTCTTTCAGGGAATGGGCAAGTTAGCTACAGATTATATTTGAGATTATCTGGAAGCGGAACTATAGTTGCAACTGTTGATAATTTACAGGCAGGGGCGTTAAGACAGTTCAACACCGGTACAGATAACGAAGGGGTTATAGACAACGATTCAAAATTTAAAGATTTCGTTTTACCTTCCACTTTTGTTTTAAATGCACAATCCCGATTAAACTTGACTATTACTGCAAATTCATCTAGTCCAATTGATGTAATGAATATCATCTTGCTTTCAGTAAAAGATTCTCCTCTTTATTAAATCATATTTACTTTTGTCTCTAAGGGGTACCACCACATCGCCATCAACTTAAGAATCCACTATAGATGGATAGTAGTTATTTTTTATCGGGCTAACCTATACATGATAAAAGTGTGCATGATAAATACAACCTGAGCGGGTCAAAATTTTTATACTATGAAGCTCGATCTTGAGACATGGTATAATTGTATACGACACCCAGTATATCAAAGACTGTCTTTTTCTCGTATCGATGAGATTTCCGCCCGTTACGCTGTAGGAGGTTGAACAGGCGAAGGAGAACCTTTGACATTTCTGTGGTGTCTTTTTCTATGGATCTATGTAGAAGTGGAAAGTAATCTTGAATCATATGTATGGCCTTGTACTCACTCAGTTCCTTTTTTCGTTTTCTTAGTAGAAGGTCCCGCATTCGAAACATGGTGGAGGAACAAATAAGAATACTGATAAGTTGCCCGTACAGGTGACATTCTAAGCGTTCTTGTTTGATTTCCTTACAATGATCAATACCAAAGAAAGACTTCCATGTTTTAAAGAGAATTTCGACTTGCCAGCGTAATGAATACAAATGATGAACATTTTCGGTAGGAACCTCTGTCGAGGGGGCATTCGTAATATAAATATTGATAGCACTTAATCGTTTACTTCTCTCCGAGTACACAATTCCTTTCTTTTTTTCTTTAATAGCTTGATCCCTCCGTCGCTTTTGAATCTGTTCTTCTGTCAGCCGATGAATAATAACCCGGGTTGATAGCTTTTGATACTGACCTATGTAAACATTGGATATCTCATGTGTCTCGCCTGGTTGGATTTGATTCATAAGGTCTTCCATATTTAACTGGATATACTCAGATTTCTTCTTTATTTTTCCATCTTTGAAGTATTCCGGTTGAGGAATTTTTTGGTATACACGATTATTTAGCTTTAAACGAGAAATATAATAAGCTCCTCTCATATCCATATGTTCGAAATCCTGTAAATCAAAGTAGCCTAAATCACGAATACAGGGGTAGCACCAACATTTCGGAATTATCTTAACTAGTCAGAATGGGTGACTTTACAGTATTCAATGTAAGGTTACCCATTCTTTTTATTTCTTTAAAAACTAGATATCTATATTCAATTTTATAGTATTTATAGTACATTGAGTTAGGTGTTTAAGATGGAGGGTGTAGCCCAAGCGAAGGCGCAGGATGTTATAGCAATTTCCAGTGATTCGCCTCGTTTAGCCGGAAGAAGCAAGCCTGCATCTGTCTTTCCTTTAAGCTCTTGCTTCTCATAGGACCAGTCTGCTAAATAAGGAAGTGTACAAAAATAAAACTCATCGCAAGCGTCAAGGTAGCTTATCCATTTTTCGTCACCGAGCAGATCGCTCCGGGATGCTTTCACCTCAATGATGACGATGCGACTTTCCTTATTATAGCCGATTACATCCACACGCCGACCATTTTCTAGCACTAGTTCCGATATAACAATAAAGCCTTGGTCAAATAACCATCGCATTGCTTTTTGCTGCAGTTCTCCGTGCGTTCGAAGATCCGATGCAGATAGCGTATTGCGAGCCTCAACAGCCTCCATAAACGACTTCACTGAAGACTTCTTCTTTTTACTAATCGTCCTCTTGATTTTTTCTTGCTCTTTACGTATCTCCTGGAGCTGCTGTTCCATCTTCTTGAGCTGAGTCGTCAAACTTTCCGTGATAAGTGCCTGTCCATTCTTATAATAGGGGCTGTTCGGAAACTCATAATAAGTAGTAAAGCCCGAATCCATTTTCTTTTCCCAGCGCTCATATTCCCTGTCTTCATCCCACAACACATTGCCGCGATGCTTCAGCCGATGCCGATAAGCCTCGATAAATTGATCTAGGTCCGGAATCAAGTAGAGATATTGGGAATCGTCATAGATGGCCAATTTCTTTTTCTTTAAATCCTGAAACCACAAGCTATCTACTCGTTTCTTGAGGCAATACTGTTCAGCTATAATGCCTACATGTTCAATGATGAACGCCTTTATATCAGGGCCGTATCGGTCAAATTCAGAAAGACTCGCTTCTATTTGCGATTTGAGCCGCTGACACTCGTCCTCTTTAGCCGCAAGCTGCTTGGACTGTTCTTCCAGACGTGCGATACTTCGCTCTGCTTCATCTTGAAACGCTTGGACTCGCTCACGTTTTTCCGCCAAAGCTTGAACTAGCCGCTTTAAATCATCCCGCGTGGTGTTTTGATCGCACGTGGCCAGTATTTCTTCAAGACCTAGCCAATCGCATTTTTTAAACAGATCGGCAATGTAAAGCACCTTGAGTCCCTGTGCTTTCACGGCATCAAGAGCGGACTGACTCAGATGTTCTTTCGCTGCTTGCAGAATTGAGCGATATCGAGACAGACGTTTTACTTGGTCCAACGAGAGCGCATGCTTAGCAGCGGCGGCAGATACTGATACTCCATCTTGTAAGTCCTCTAGCACCAGCAAGCTTCGGTCATCTTTACCTGTAATCATGGCGACCCTCCTTGGAAAAAGTGTACAGTGCCTTAATATCAGGTAGTGATCATTTCATTTACGATCCTTCACTATTTAAGTACCGAATCTCCTATTAAAAGAGCCCTTCTTTTTGCTCTGCAATATACCTCATAATACTTGTAGCATCTTTTGTTTCGAAATTTTTTACCCATAATATTTGCTTTCCTTCTTTTTTATAAACGCAGGTTGTTCTTTTTCCGACTGTTACAAAAATCGACCCTCTTTTATACCGCAACCTGCCACCAATTACACTGCGACCACGTTCAACTCTAACAGCAGTATGGTCATCTGGGATAAATCCATTTTCTAGTAAACTTTCAATAACTTTCTCCATTAGCTATTAAAATAAGCAGACATCATTTCAACATCTTTTTTTGAGAGAAGCATGCTTGAAAACTCCTCCCTGACAGTACTCATTTCAAAACTTCTCAAGATAAGCACTGTAGATTTAATTTTATCATTCGGCAAAATCAAAATAACGGATCTCATATCACCTTGCGTAGAAATTATGTCACTAAATATTGTGTAGCCCTGCTCAAAATAAAGAGTTAAAGCCTCATCCATTTTTTTGAATTTCACTGGTTGATCCACCTTTCCACCCCTACCTTCTACAGATTTTTTATTTAAGTCATACCAAGCGTTTCGGCTTATTCATCGCTTCTAAGTCGTTTGGATCGACCCTAGAAAGGAAAACTCTACTATAGTGTAGAGAACAGTACCCTAGTGCCTGGCGTTTTTCTTCACAACCTTCAGCTGCACACAGGTCCGGATTTAATTTCGAAACTGGCAAAGGAATCGGACCATAGATCCTGTTCTCACCAAGGTAGTTGCGGTTGTATGGCTCTTTATGATATTTTTTACTCGCTATTTTGTTTCTTTGATACCACTCTCCGTAATGCTTTTGGCACAACCCTTTGGTCTTGCTAGGGTGCTCTTCTTCGCTGTCAAGCAAGCAGATGTAGCAAGTACTTTCTCTAGCTATCTCCATAATCGAAGTAATTTCAGAAAGTTTTTCCATATCCGTTTTTTCAGACTCGATTATGTTAGAAACTTCTGAAACTAAGGAAGAGAAGCGTTTTTTCGACCTAAAAAGTTTTTTATGGTTCTCTTTCATTTTGGAACTCTCGCGCTTAATTCGTCAAATATCCGTTGTATGTTATCAACCGTTCCCGTCTCCGAACCTGACAACCACGCGAGAGTTTGCTTCTCACTGTCCGTTAGCTCACGACCTAGTGCATCCTGGATAGCGATGAGCCGTTCGGCACGGCACGCATACTTCTCAATCACTTCAGGCTTCAAGCCGTTGTATTTATCTGTAAAATAATTTCTTACATCGAACATATGTATATCCCATCCCTTTCTGATAAATTTTCTATTTTACATCTTCTCACTGGCAGCCGCACTCTCATCGATTTTATAACCCCCGCCAAGATCGACCAGGCGGGGTGTTTGTTATTTCATCTCATTCAAGGCGTACTGATAAAGGATATTCGAAAACTCTTCTGCCTCGTAATCAATTAAATAGCTCCAGTTCCATGAAGGAATGGCAACGAGACAACTAGAGTAAAAAGCATTTTTTATATTACTTTTAAATACCCAGCCAAATATTGGTCTGGCATAAAATCCAAACTCTATATTTTATTAGTAAATTCTAATTTATATTGTTATCTTGCTGCTTATTAAATCAGCCAAAGTTGTACCGGTTTCTTCTCGAAGTGAGTGAAGATATATTTGGGTGGTTCTAATATCTTCATGGCCAAGCTCGTCCTTCACGTCTTGCAATGATGCCCCAGAATCGAGTGCAATAGTTGCAAATGTATGACGAAACCAATGTGGTGAGACGTATTGTGCCTTTTCTTTTAATGAGGGGCAATTCTTTGATGCACGTTTAGCCGCACGTTTAACGATATCCCAGACACGATCTCTTAATAAACGTTCACCTAAGGAGTTAGGAATAAGAGGGGAATCAGGAGAATCATTAAACACCATCCCCTTCTTATTAAACTCTAGCTTCAGGAATTGCCGATATTGTATTAAATCAAACATCACTGCTTTTGGAATCTTCTTGCGTACTATTTTCCCTCCCTTACGTTCTATTTTTACTAATGTATCACCGTAGAGACCTGTCTCAATGTCCCCACAATTCATCTTACATACTTCACTAACACGTAATCCCTTTAAAGTCAGTAAACTACCAATAATGCGGTGAAGATTTTTTTTTCTAAGTTCATTCAATATAGCTTGTAGTTCCATATAATTAAGTTTTCTTTCTACTATTGTATTAATTTTTTTACCTATAGCAAACTCATCACGCAAATTGTACTTAAAATAACCTTTTTCGTATCCGTATTTTAATATACTTTTTACAAAAGTCAGTTTTTTAAGTGCCGTATTCCTAGCATGTTTGCCATTTATGTATCGTTCATATGCTTTCAATTGCTGCCTACCAACTTGTTTTAGTCCACAAGATGGAGGAGCTGAATCAGTTATTCCAATAGATGTAAATTTATCTACTGGATCATTCAAAAACGAAACAAAACTATGAAAATCTCTTTTATATTCAGAAACCGTTCCATCAGTTAACTTTTTGTTCCTAGGCTTATCATATAGGTAAAAAGCGAAAAAGATAGATTCGTCATATAACTTATCTAATGTGAGAACTTTCCCCTCATTAAGTAGCAAAGAAGAAATCCTCTGATCTTCACTCCAGGCACCTGTCTCAATAATCCTTTTTACTTCATCCTCTTTTTGATTATACAGAATGGAGATTGATCTTTCGATATCGGAGTTTTCATCCATTTCATAACACTCCCATTTTTATATCAACCTTTTCAAGCAAACTAATGTTCTCTTTAATAGAATACCATATTTTATTTATAATAACGACAAAATGGCGTATTTTGTTGGTATTTATTATTGGAATATAAAATACTACATCTATTTCCTTGATAAACTCAATCACACCTTTTAAGTTTACATAATAAAAGATATGGGATTGAAATATAAAATGACAACTAATACTCATATACATATATGAAGTAATATATTACTTCATATATTACTTCACCTTATAACTTCCAATGTTGCAAATTTTCGACCTTCCAGATTAGTCTCTAAGCCATTTTTTAAGACTAGTTAATACCAAAGTATCCCCCCTAATAAAAATCGCAAAGAAAGTCTTTATAATTGAAATGTAGGTATTCGTGTTTTTAAGACCCGAATTTCATACTTTTATACCAAACCAAACTTCTATTTAACTAATAAGATGTAATATAAAATAAAATATTCAAAACAATGCTCATGCTAAACTATGTATATGTATATTACGTAATATACATATACAACTTTGATGTATTATATTTTGTTGTTTTCATATATGTTTGAGTACTCGAGTATTAAGTAACATATGCGTAATATACTTATACAACTGTGATGTATTATACTTTGTTGTTTTCGTATATGTTTGAGTACTCGAGTATTAAGTAATATATTACGTAATATACTTATGCTACTATGATGTACTATATTTGTTGTTTTCATATATGTTTGAGTACTCGAGTATTAAGTAACATATGCGTAATATACTTATGCTACTATGATGTACTATATTTGTTGTTTTCGTATATGTTTGAGTACACGAGTATTAAGTAATATATGCGTAATATACTTATGCTACTATGATGTACTATATTTGTTGTTTTCATATATGTTTGAATACACGAGTATTAAGTAACATATGCGTAATATACTTATACAACTGTGATGTATTATATTTTGTTGTTTTCGTATATGTAGTTTAGGTTTATATTACTGCATAAAAGTATATGTTTTCATATGGGAATATGATATTATATAACAATTAAAATATATATTTTAAGCAGGTATTTATAACACTTATATCGAATCTTACTTACTATGAGAAAAGAAAAAATGGAGTGATAAAAATGTCTACAATTATAAGTTTTGGAATTCAAAAGGGAGGCGTAGGAAAGACAACAACTACAGCCATAACAGGATTCCTTTTATCCAAAAACTATAGAGTATTATTGATAGATTTTGATAGTCAAGGAAACCTAACATCAATGGCTACTGGTGATCCAAATATTTATCAGTTTGATGGTAAAACCTCATTAGAAATGATGAAATTTAAAGATGTAAAATCTGTAACTCATGTAATCAATGAAAATTTACATCTCATACCTGCAACTGACTTCTTATCTCAACTGCCATATTTCTTATACAGAGAATATACTGGTAATCCACTAACCGTTCTTTCCGAGACGCTAGAAAAGGTTAGTGATGACTATGATTTTATTTTAATTGATTGTCCTCCTAATCTAGGAGAAATGACTCAAAATGCATTAGTTGCATCGGATTTTGTTATTCCAATTCTACAATCCGAACCTTTTTGCTTTGATGCATTGGAGCGTTATCTAGAATTCATTATGGAAGGGATAAAAGCCCAAGCCAATGAAAAAATTAGACTTGCTGGAATCTTAACATGCATGTTAGATTCCAGAGCGGCGATTGACAATCATGTATTAGAAAAAGCACGTGAAGAATACAAAGATCTTTTATTTACTAGTGTCATCAAAAGAAGAACTCGTATTAAAGAATATTCACTTACTGGAGTTTCAAAGCGAACCAAACAAGATACAGAAGCTTTAGAGCAATATTCTCTATTCGTGAAGGAGTTGTTAGAACGTGTCCAAAGCTGATAAATTTAAAAATCTCACTTCTAAATCTGAATCAAACAGTGCTAGAGATAATGCAGCACAATTAATAAATTTGGCTGCTAACCCAGCTGTTCCTACAGAATCTTCTCAAGCAAATGAAGAGTCCGTTCAAAATAAGATAGAGTCAGAGATTCCATTAGATCCTAATGACTCTTTACATGATCTTTTCAAAAAGTATGAGAAAACAGTCGAAGATAACACTGTAAGGAGTACTTTTCTAATAAGAAAGGATTTAGCTAAATGGTTGGATAAAATATCTAAGGGAAAGAAAAGAGGATTTAAAACGGCCTTTCTTACACAATTACTAGAAAAAGCTAAGAAAGAGTACGAGGAAAACAATAAATAGTTAAGTAATTAAAACGTAATTTTTGAACGCGTGCCTCTCTCGACACGTGTGGCTGCGCTAAGTTGGTGGTTAACCACATGCCGTATATTAATATTTGATTTTATATTACTTAGCTGTTTTGTAGTAAATGTTTATGCTATTTTCCTATCAACTTTGTGAGCAAATAGTTATTATCAATCTCATATGATTGTAAATTAGGCCACCAGTAATGGTGGCTTTTTGTATTTATTCGAAAAACCACTTCATGAACAACTATGTCAAATAACTACATTGACTTGGAATGCGAAGAAAAACCACCCGTAGTGGGTGGCTTCTCTTGTTTAAGCTGCTTTAGATTCGTCTTGTTCTTGTGCATCCTCTGTTGTTGGTTTTGGCATTGTTGCTGGCTCATCGCCGTCAGGCTTGGTTGGCGCTTTTTCCTTAAATAACTTTGATAGCCTGTCCAAAATACCAAACGAGTTATTGATAATGCCAAGTATTGCTGCGATGATGCTAAGTACTGCTGCGATTACGGTTAATGTCATAATTAAACACCTTCCTTTTCTTTTAATTTTTTTGATCTTTCCTTATACACGGGACACAGTAGGATTATTCACTCGTTATGTTCCCTTACACACTAACAATCGGAATACCCTATCAAATAATTGCGATAATGTTTGTGAAAATTTTTGTTTTCCTCCTTTCTTGCAAAATAGTGCTCTCATAAATAGGGGGTTCTGGTAGAAACATTTGAATGGTTTTTTAAAAAAAGCCTGTCCAATATCTGGCAAGCCTTTTTGTCATGCTCATTTGAAATTCACCTTCAAAACTTAAAGTGATGGGAAGGACTCATTTTATGTTGTTAGTCTCTCTGAAGGGATAGATACGAACGCAGGCAAAAGGAAACCCTTTTAAAAAATGATTCTCATATATTGGAGGCATTTGGGTGACGGGTAGATAGAGTTTTTCACACTAAAACAGAACAATACGATGCAATCCATTTATCTAGCCAAATCTAAGCCAGCATGACAGATTCTTGATGAGATTGCAGGTCTGTGTGGAGTATTGGATCGAACACTGCTCAATTGGCTGAAATATCCTGTATTCGGTCGAGAACTGTAAAAGGAAATCGTTCATCTGATGCGGCTATTAAGGAATCCAACGCTCAGGTTACTAAGCTCATCCTTCAGGTATACGATATGCTTACTGATAAAGTGGAGATCGAGCAGAAGAACAGAGGGCCACGTGCACACTGTTTTTGTAATAGTTATAGCGTTAAAGAGAGGAATTGCGTATACACTGTTTTTGTAGTATTTAACGCTGTAAACGGCGAATTGTTGAACGCACTGTTTTTGTAATAATTACGGTGTTAATATGAGGAATTACGTACACACTGTTTTTGTACTATTTAACGCTGTAAAAGGGGAGTTATTAAACACACTGTTTTTGTAGTATTTAACGTTGTGAAAGGGGAATTGTTAAACGCATTGTTTTTGTAATAATTACGGTGTTAATATGAGGAATTACGTACACACTGTTTTTGTACTATTTAACGCTGTAAAAGGGGAATTGTTAAACGCATTGTTTTTGTAATAATTACGGTGTTAATATGAGGAATTACGTACACACTGTTTTTGTACTATTTAACGCTGTAAAAGGGGAGTTATTAAACGCATTGTTTTTGTAATAATTACGGTGTTAATATGAGGAATTACGTACACACTGTTTTTGTACTATTTAACGCTGTAAAAGGGGAGTTATTAAACGCACTGTTTTTGTAATAGTTATGGCGTTAAGGAGAGGAATATCATACACACTGTTTTTGTAATAATTACGGTGTTAATATGAGGAATTACGTACACACTGTTTTTGTACTATTTAACGCTGTAAAAGGGGAATTGTTAAACGCACTGTTTTTGTAATAATTACGGTGTTAATATGAGGAATTACATACACACTGTTTCTGTACTATTTAACGCTGTAAAAGGGGAATTGTTAAACGCACTGTTTTTGTAATAATTACGGTGTTAATATGAGGAATTACGTATACACTGTTTTTGTAGTATTTAACGCTGTAAACGGCGAATTGTTGAACGCACTGTTTTTGTAATAATTACGGTGTTAATATGAGGAATTACGTACACACTGTTTTTGTACTATTTAACGCTGTAAAAGGGGAGTTATTAAACACACTGTTTTTGTAATAATTACGGTGTTAATATGAGGAATTACGTACACACTGTTTTTGTACTATTTAACGCTGTAAAAGGGGAATTGTTAAACGCACTGTTTTTGTAATAGTTATGGCGTTAAAGGAAAGGAATATCATACACACTGTTTTTGTAGTATTTAAAGCGTAAATTAGCGACCTTCATATACACTTTTTAGAGGACATAAAAATATGCATCCCGGTTAATCAACAAACGGAATGCATATCTCTCCAAAATTAATACCTAGTTCGTTTGGATACGTTTTTTATTCCTGTATTCTCTCTTATTTTTGTCATTAGTGCTTCTTCATACTGCTTAAATATCTTATTAGCATCTTCATATGTCATTTCAATCTTTTCTTGAACATAATCAATAAAAAACCCTTTAACAACTCCTTTAGATACAACCTCAGTAGATCTCATAAATGCTTTGAGAGTTTCTTCAATAGCAGCATCTATTAGTTTTTCAATCTGCTTTGAATCAGTAGCTTTTGCTTTCTTTGATGCTTTAATTTTCTTTGAATCAGTGGTCTTTTCTTTCTTTGATGCTTTAGTTTCCTTTTTAGAAGCCGATAATCTCATTCTTATCTCAGGTGTTAAGAAAATAATATTATCTCTCTCATCATACACTTCCTTTAATACCTTACTTACCTGGTCTATTCCATAAGGTTCCCAACTCTTAATTGTAACCACGTCCATATCAAAACCATATTCTCTGCAAAGATCAGTAACATGGTCTATGAATGTTGGGAGCTGAGAAGCTGATTGTTGAGATGGATCTGATTTGCTTTTTGGACTATTATTTGCTGATTTCCTTCTCGTACTAGTTGGTCTATTCTCTTGATGGTTTGGAAAAATTTTAAATACCAGTTTATTGACCTTTCTCCCAGCCTTTTCTTCTGTAAATTCAAATGAAATATCCGTTTTTTTAGCCAATTCTTTTTGTGCAGGAATAATGACTCGATTTTTAAAATTTGCATATACTGGATATATATCTTCTACACCGAGCACTTTTCTTATAGTAGCTAAATCAAAAGAACGGGTACCAATTGTCTCATATTGTTTTAATAACTCATACAATCTTATTGAATATGCGCTCTTTAAAGTCACGATATTACTCAACCGGTAACTCGTAAATTCTCTTTTTAATTGTAAAAGGTACGGCTTTAAAAAAGAATTGAATTTTAAAGAGACGGTTCCATCCCTATAAGATGCTTCCATAAGCCAATTTGTTTGAATAAGTGTATCATTGATAAAAATTTCAAAAGGCTTACTTAACAGGTTTAAAGTAATCTTTCTAAGGTCAGAATACAAGTATTCACCTTTAACATTAATAAGTTTAGCAAACTCCTTTATTGAAAACGTGTAAGGCTTGAAATCATCATCGCTTGGCTGAATTTTACTAGCCAATAAGAGAATTACTTTTTGTTCCTGGGCCCCAAGCTTATAATTAGCTTCAATAAATCTATTCGATTTCGTAACCAAATCATTAGTATGTACATCGGACATAATTAATTACCTCTTAGACTATTAGACATCTACATCATTATCCACTTCATAGGTAAAGATTACAACTTTTTTTTTTGTAATAGATAAAAGAATTGGGTATCAACACTTAATTTGCAATATTTAGCACTGTTTTTGTAATAGATTTCACTGAAAAAGTAATTTTAATCACTGTATTTGTAATATTATCCACTGTTTTTGTAATAGATTTCACTGTTTTTGTAATAATGATAGCTTATAAACCCTTGGTACCACTGGCTTCTGCCCGTCCTAAAACAATAAATCATTTAAATCAAAAAAACAAAATAAAACAATTAAAATAATAATAGCAGTAAATTCTATTTCCTTAATTAAAATAATAGTATTCAAGTAATAAAAGAGTACTCATTATGATTGAACAAATATTTAATTGTTAAACAAATTTACAACATTAGGTTTATATCTTTGAAATAACAATTCTTTTGGGTATAATGACATAAAGTTTAGAAGGGAATTTATTATTTAGTTCTATTTTCACTGAAATATGCAAGTATATAGTCCTAACAAAAGGAGAAACAGAGATGGAAGAACTGCATGATACTTATACAATGAGTGACCCAAAATCAACGTGTGATAATCTAAAATTTTTAGTTGAAGTCCAAGATGAGCACCAAGAAGCCAAATTATTAATTCAAGAATTAGTAATTGCGTGGCAGCGCCATAGAAAAAAGGCAGTAACCTAAATATAGAAAATGCAATTACTTATTGTTCATTCAATATTGCACTTTATTTTATATATGATTACTCTTATAGTAATTAGGGAAGACCCTCTATTTTAATTTAGAGGGTCTATTTTCTTATCTCGATCTCTTTTTGCACGATATACGTCAGCCATTAGATCAATTTTTTCCATAAAATCCTTACGATACTCACTAGGTAAACTTTCTAAAATATATTTAAGTTTTTCAACATCATAATATAGATTATCTTCAAGCGTTCCCGCATAGACTAGTAGGTCCTCTAATGGATGATTTAAACCCAATGCAATTTTCTTTAGCGTATCTAATTTTGGATTATCTCGAAGACCAGATTCCACATTAGACAAATGACTTGAAGATATTCCTGATCTCCTAGCTAATTCTCTTAATCCCATGCCTTTTGATTCCCTAATTGATTTAATATACTCTCCAATTTTCATAATATAAGACTCCTTTTAAGTGGCTAATTTCGTATAATACAAACTAAAATGAAGTAAAAATTATTCAAAAAACAAACAAAACTGATTGCAAAAAGATAAACATGAATATATTATTAGCTTTAATGGTTTTGGTTACCATATTGTAAATACAAAAGGGGAGGCATACATGAGAATTATTGCAAAGCAAGCTTTTGCATCCTTTCGTGTAAGAAAGGGCTATACACAAAAAAAATTAGCTCAAAGAGTCAAAGCATCGCTTACTCACGTAAGTAGAGTAGAAAAGGGTCAATCTTTTCCAAGCCCCGTATTAGCACAAACCTTCTGTTCTGAGCTAGAGTGTACCTTTGATGATATTTTTTTTGTTAAATTGTATTCAAAAGAGGACACGGTTACATAATTAAAAGAAAATGTTTTAAGTTCTTTTTGTATTCAAAAAGAAACAATAATACCAGAAACATCGGGAAATCTTCTTTTTACCAGCAGAAATGTACCTTTTATAATATATTTTTTGTTTAAATGTATTCAAATGAGTACAATGTTTCATAATAAAAGAAACGTTTTTTTATTTCGTTTGTACTCAAAAGAAAACAATAATGAATCTAAATTAGGAGTGATTTAGGATGCAATATATTTGCGTATCTGTCTTGACAGGTAAAGAAACAGATGCCATTGATCAACTAAATATGAAAATCAATGAACTGTATAAAAATCAAGATAATAAATATCATTTTTTAAAGGATATTACTTTGATCCATACCTATCAAGAAGTTGTTGAAACAACAACTACAAAGATACGCAAAAAAATCAAAGCAACCATGAATTATATATATGTTGGTTTCACAGAATGGAACGACGAACTATATCAATTAGTGACCAACACCCCTTTTGTAATTAAAATTGTAAACTCTTGGAGACAAATTAAAGATCACATTTTTACAACTCAAGAAGAAGTTGATTGGAATTTATCTTGTCTTGATAAAGATGTTTTAGTTAAAACAGTTACACCAATCGTTGAAGAAGTAGAACAATGCAAAATTTCCACAGTCGAAAATGTTTTTGAAGAACTGCTTCATACAACAATTAAGTTAGCTAAAGATGTTAAAGATAAGATATCCCTCAAAGTAAATGAATTTATTACCGTTTTAAAAAAACAAACAGTCAAAAAGGGAAGGTCATTTCATTCTCTTTTTACAAGAAGAAGGTATACAGAAAGGCTCCTTCAATATTTCCTAACGTTTAAAAATGAATGGTCTAATGATTTGTCTCAATATCATTATATCCAAAGAATTTATAGTCTAATAAAAAGACTAGATTGAAAATATTTTATTCGATTTAGATATGTCTTACAAGCGAATGAGTAGCCCTACTTAAATTTTAAAATATAATTTAAAATTTCTATCAGCTCAAGATTTAACCCTATAGCAACAAAAAGGTAGGATTAAACCTCATTTGAAACATGGAGGTCTGATATGTTAACTGGCTGTTTTGAAGTAACCAGGCATAAACAACATGGTTTACTAGCTGTATCTTGGTTACTTAACGATGATGAACGTATATGGGAATTTAAAGTTCCAGTCAAAGAATATCATTCAGGATCTTATATTGCTATAAATGCGCTTCTTGAAGAGGTAAACGAGAGAAGCATTAAAGCAATTACCATTTTAGGCAGTAATCATCTTGTCATGAATCAGATCAGTGGTGTGTGGCAAGTAAAAAACAGTAAACTTTATGATCTATGGCTAGAGGCTAAAGCTATATATCAAGAGATACCACATATCCACTTTGAAAGATTAGTACTCCAGCAAAATGTAGATGATCAACAAAGAGAAAATTCCTACTTAAAATTTGATGAAGATGAGGATTACCAAGAAGCAGTAATTAGCTTCTATTAAAGATGTCACTAGGAAAGGATTAAATGATTCTATGATGGGAAAAACGCACTCTGCTGTTGCAATTGCAGCATATTGTTCTTGTCGTTTACCTAACACCTTAGAAGAAATCCCTACTTGGATAACTGAAATAAGCGTAGTTTATTTTACTTCCTATAATTCCTTCTTGGTTAAGGCCACTTGCTTTCATTGCCTTGGGTATCCTCTTATTTATTCTAGGAATGATGAAATTAAACTACTTACTAATTGGAATTGGTTTATTTTTTCTATACCTAGTTACAGTTAAACACAGGGAAAGTATTACTCACAGTATAGTGGGCCTATTTTCGGTCTGTACTTTTGTATATTTACTTAACCCTAATCTTTTAATTCCTGCTTTGATCGGATACGGCACCCATATATTAGTTTTAGACTTTATTACAGAGAAAGTTTCCTTATTTTCTCCTTTTTCCAGTCGCAGATTTGGAATTACCTTGTTAAGGACAAACTCGTTTTTTGAAAAACTATTATTTTATAGAGGTTCCCAAATATGTATTATATGGCTACTGATTCTTAAATATGTTCTGCCAAAGTTGTAATTATATTTTAGAGAAGGGAGGTGTTTTATTAACAATATATGTAATACACCAAATTGTGGAGGAAAAATAATGAAAAGTATTATTAATATGCGATTCGTTTTAGTATTTTTTACTATATTTGCCCTTTTTTCAACTGTAGTTCTTTTGCCTGCAACAGAAGCGTATGCTTCTTTAAATCTTGACCCAGGTACTGAAAAGCTCAAAGGAGAGTGGAAAAGTATAGTTGAGAAGGTCTGGGATGTATCAAAAGATTTTTCAAAATATGCTGCTGTAGTTTTATTAATTCTTGCTCTTTTAATACGTGCTTTTGGAGGAAACGACAACAATAAAATAGCCGCCGCAAAATCCTTTGCTTTATGGGGATTAGGATTAGTTGGTGGGGTATATTTAGTTGATGTAATTGTAAGTGCTATTCTAGGAATCTTCTCAGGAAAGTAGGAAAGGGTATGTATGGAGAGCAGCATCTTCTAGCGTATAAATCTGAAAAAGAGTTCTCAATTATTACATTTGGGAGACTTTCATTATCTATAAGACAAACGGCATGGTGGTTGGCTGGTTGTTTCATTAGTTTCAATTTAGCAAAATATGTTCCCCCCTGCCATATTTAGATTGGAAAGGCTACACTCCACACTTTATTCCTTTAGCAGCTTGTATTGTATTTTCTTTTTTTGTACATCCGAAGACTGGTTTAAATATTGGAACCTATTTTAAATCATGGATAGTTTTTAGAAGAAGAAAGAAGGTGTATTTTTGATTGTTAAAAAAATTTTCCTACTAACTATTATATTTTCTTTATATAGCAAAATGACTTTAGCCTCAGCCTCATTAGCCACTGACCAAGTGGCTAATTCTTTTGATTGGGAGTTACTAAAAAGTGTAGCTATTGTATTAAGTGCAGGTGCTGCTTATTTGTTCTTAAAAAAGGGCAAAAAGGAGGTTCCCAAAGAAAAGGCGATAGACTGGTTTAAACCTAGACGGATTGAAAAAGATGGATTTATTGAAACTGAAGATAATAGGTTCATGGTTATGCTGGAGGTTCAACCAATTCCCTTCATTCTGAAATCTCCGAAAGAACAAAGTGCAATTTGGAGTGGTTTTAGAGAATGGTTAAGTATGATACCCCACCCAGTAAGATTTCGTGTTCAATCATATCCATATTCTCTACAAGATTATTTCTATGAAATTCGTCAAAAAGCTTTAGAGTTGGGGGATCTAGGAAACATACAGTACAACAAAGAATTAGAAGAGGTTTTTAACCATGTCATACTAGAACAAAAAATTCAGGACCAACGTTATTTTATTATCTTAGAAACTGATTATCGTTATCTTGGAGACACAGGAATTACCAATAGTCCTTTGTTTCATGACGTTATGAATAAGATTAAAAAACATAAGCAAGTGGATAACTACGATGTAGCTAAACAAGAGTTGTTTAACAGTGTACGCTTAACACAAGAAGTTTTGTTTAATATCAAAATTAATGTCAGCCAGATGTATAAAAAGGATGTATTGGAATATCTCTACGGTGCTATAAATCGTGAAATGTCTGCACTCATGTCATTAGAAGAATTTGAACAAAAAGTAGCAGATGATGTGAGGTCTGTAACATCGCTAAGTAATATTTAAGGGGGATTATCTTGTTTTGGTTTAAAAAGAATAAAACTATGAAGCCAAATGATGAGTCAAATGCTTTTACATCAACTGAGGCAGGTATTATGTCTCCGACTGTTTTAATAGAAAAGGAACGGGATAATCTTGGTGACTACCGAATAGAGCTTGGTAATAATATTACTGGTTGTAAACATATTCGAACATGGTATGCAAAACTAACTGGTAGAACAACTTGGATTGGAATGTTCGATAGATTATTACTTGCTCATGGTGATGCAGAAATTGATTTTACTATATCTGTTGAACCTATTGATGTATCGATCGAGCAAGAAAGAATTGGTAATAGAGTAAGCGAATTGGAAGTCGAGATACAAGATACCACTAATAAAGCACTAAGAGGCAAACTAGCTCAAGAAAAGGTTGATTTAGAAGAACAATTATCAAGATTGAGAACTAACGAGGAAAGACTCTATGACACATCTTTCTTTCTGAGTATTGGAACCGATAGATATGATGCATTACAAAAAATAAGCCGCCTAATCATAAAATCAATGCAGAGTATAGGTATGATTTTTCGGGCGACAGATCTTAGGCAGCTAAATGCATTTTGTCATGCTATAGGGATAGGACCACGATCGGAATTCAATGATACTTATAAACCCCTGGAGTCCAGTAATGTGAGTGACACCTTTCTTTTTGGATATGGAGGTCTATCACATAGAAAGGGCATTTTGCTTGGTTTGGACCATTATAATCGTCCTGTCTTCTATGATAACTGGCACCCACCATTAGAAAATTCAAATGGTCTAATATTTGGAAGATCGGGGTCAGGTAAGTCATTTGCTTTTAAAATAATCACTAAAAGGACATGGTCTTTAGGTGTTCCTACAGCAATCATAGACTTACATAGAGAATACTGGGGACTCATAGACTCTATGGATGGAATTTACGTCGAACTGAACCCAGAAGTAGAGAATCATCACCGTATTAATTTATACGAGGTGCGTGAAGAAACAAACAGAAATGGAAAGAGAGTTGTAAAATTGGAGGATTCATACAAATCAATTTTACCCTTCCTTTACAAAATTGTTACCTTACTAGATTCTAATGAACTAACTGGACAGGTAAAAGTCTCATTTTATGAAACCCTTCAAAAATTATATAAAATGTTCGAGATCAATTCTGATCCGGATAGTTTATATGAATATGATAACAATCAGAATAAGAAATACAAAAGAATGCCAACTTTATACGATCACTATCTACTAATGAAAAAGGAACCTAAGTTAGAAGGTGTAATTGATTTCATTAAAATGTTTACCAGAGAAAGTGAAGATCGAGCGCGTTCAATATTTGATGGGGAGAGTACATTTGATTTAGCAGAATTTCGACCAATGGCAATTTGCTTAGAGGGATTAGATAAAGAAGTGATGCAGCCGTTAGGAATGTTTGTAAGTATGAAGTGGTTGACTGAAAACTTTGTAAAACGCAATCGCTTACCAAAGAGATTATTTGTTGAAGAAGCTCAGAAGATGTTGGAAAGAGAAGAAGATGCCATTGGACTAGAAAACCTTTACCGTGAAATCAGGAAGCTAAATGGAGGCATTTGGATTGCAACACAAGGATTTGAAGTATTACTACGAGTACCACAGGGAATGGGTATTTTAAAGAATAGTCCTACAAAGTTATTATTACGACAAGAGAGTATTGACATTGATGCAGTAATAGGAAAATTTAATTTATCAGAAGGTGAGGCCATGCGATTATTAAATGCTCCAAAAGGGGTCGGTATTTTAAAAGTAGATGAGGAATCTACTATAGTACGATTGCAAGCAACTACAAATGAGTTTTTTAGATATAGAACAGATGGAGAAAACTGGGAGAATATTTCATGAGAAGCATAAGGTGCTTAATAATCTTGGTTGTTTTAGTTTTCCTTGTAACAGGATGCTCTACTAATAATTCAGCACTTACTAACCTACCTTCTTCACCGGTTACTGAAAATGCGGAACAGACTGAAATGGAAAAACCAGGTGTTTTTGAAAAACTTATTGCAGATGCGATTGTTGCAATACCCAATTGGATTATAAATTTTATTGGACTTCAGGATATTAACGATCTAGTGTTTGGACTTAAGGTTGATAACTCAATGGCGTATGGTCTTTTTCCAATGCAAGTATGGAAATCAATTGTAAATATTTTTGGCATACAAACTTCAATTATCGGCTATTTACTTGTCCTAGCATTACTAACATGGATGTTAATCATAGCTTTTCGTGCAGGTACATCAGAAGGACAGACGAGTATCCGCGATATGGTTAATGGTTTTTTAGTTTACCTTTGCGCAATGTATTTTGGTAGTTACCTGTTTCAAATGGTATTTGGTATTAATACTTTTTTGATAAAGATAGGTTATTTGGCGTTTACATCCAGCTTGGAAAAAATAGGTATCAGTGCGGAAGGGTTAAATTTCTTTAATCTACTAGTTTATGCAATTGGCGGTGGGGAAACAGCTGGAGGAATTGGAGCTATCTCAGTAGTTGAGGGAGGGCTAGCTGGAGCATATTCAGCACTCATCACGGGAGGTTCCGCCATTCCGTTTATCGGGGCAGGTATTGGAATTGCAGCTGCGTCTCTTTTATTTGCGTCAGTATGTTTCGTAGCTCTTTTTAATTTCCAATATACAATGCGAATGATGATGATAGCAGCTCACTTTGTGTACTTTCCTATTGTAGCTTATTCTTCCATTTTTCCTGCTAGTCGAAGATCCTTTGATGTTTGGTTTCGTTCTCTATTATCTATAGTTCTAGTGCAGGGATTCCAAGCACTTTTTCTAGGCTTTTTTTACGTTATCCTGTTTGGAATTAGCTTTATGTCAAAACTAATAATATTGACATGTGGTTTAATTATATTGATGACCATTCCAATATTTGTAGGAATGGCGTTAGGTGGTCCAGGAGGCTTAATGGGAGCAGCTGTTTCCTTTATGGGATTGAATGGTATGCATGGATTAAACAAATCACACAAATACTCTGCGCTATCTAGAGGAAAACCGAGTCATGGAAGTGAACCGATAGTGGCAGGTTCTAATCCTACTACAAAGCCAAAGACAGTTGGGCAAGCAAGTGCTTTTATTTCTTCACCTAATATGTCTACTCTGATGCCTAAAATGACTTCCAGTATAAAACAAACTGGTCAAAGACTAGGAAAGGCTTCAGTCAAAAGTGCACCTTATGCTGCTGGAGCATTTGCACTAGGAACTGGAGCAGCAGTAGTAGGATCTGCGGTAACAGCAATTACTGGTAATATGGGCATGGGAGCACAAATAGGATCAACAATAATGAATAGTACTATGGGTATGAGTAATAGACAAAAAGCTGGATTTTCTTCAAGTCAATCTCTAAATCAGATTCAGCCAAAACCAGAAGCTACAGAATCCAAATCTTCTACTGAAGAATATTCTCGATTGTCTAATCAATATTTAGCTCAGTATCGATCAGGAATGAACTATATGAATAGACAGGTTGATGAAGATGGTAATGTAAGTTCGAAGTTTACACCACGGCCAACAGTAGAATCAACAAAGCCACAAATTAGTCCATACACCGGACAAACTATGAAAGCGTACATTCCTAAGAAACAAAAAGAGCAAATGCTGAAAAACTCAGTACAAAAAAACAATCCTTCTCTTTTTAATAATATTGCCCAGGTATCTCCTCAATTAAATAGTAGAGCAGGAGAATCGGTTAATATTAATTTGGAGCCTTCATCAATTAATAAACAAACTATGGGGAGTCCTATAAGGACTTCAATAGAATCAACTGAAAAAAAGAATAAAAATGATGAAATGGTGGGGAGTTCTCGAAAGGAGCTTCCTAAAAAAGTAGTAGATCATGTGAATATGAATAGGCCTCCTAATCCACAATAGGAGGCTTTTCTCTTTTATTAGGGGGAAAGGAATGAACTTTGTAAGTAACATAGTCAAATCATTGGTACGTATGATTTTCACTATATCAATCCCAATATTATTAGTAATAGTAGTAGGATTTCTAGGAATAGCTATGATATATATCCTACCAGTTACTTATTTGCAAACTGATGGAGTACTAGCCTTTTTTACAACAGGGGACGAAGATTGGGATTTAGAAAGAGATAAGAAGTTAGGGGAGACCTATAAAGAACTTGTTATTAAGGATTTGGGGTCCAAAGAACTGCAAGTGTACACTCCTAGTCAATATGAACAAGCAGAGTCTTTTGCATTAGATTGGACTGTTTTAGCAGCTGTTGATCGAATTCTTGGTGATCCTACAATGAATGACAAGATTAATAGAAACCCTCAACCTGAAAAACATTATAAAGCTATAAAGCCCAATTTTATTTGGAAACCTCATATTGTAATCGTTAAAGAAAAAAGAGAAACAGAAGATGGAAGTACATACTGGGTGACGTTTGAATATAAAGTACAACTACTTACCAAAGTAAAGTCTTATAATCAGCATCATGAATTAAATTATCGAAAAGAAATAGTGACCACTTCAACCAAGATAATTGAAAAATGGGTATTAGACGAAGTTGAAACGCAAACGTTGGACCAAAATGAAAATAGATTAATCAAGCTACTGAAATCGTATAAGCTTCCCCAAAAGGATATTGAGATGGTGGAAGAACTAGCTCTAGTTTATAGTGAATCACCAAATCATCAAGAGACTCAGGATATCTTCGATCAGATCAAAAATGGCAATGGTAATCAAGAGGAAGGTAAGGCACCTCAAGAGTGGACAGGGACACTACCGTTATTGGGAGTTATTGGGAAAGACTTCGTGCAAACCTCTTATTTTGGATACAGAACTGATCCTTTTACAGGCAAAACAGCTTATCACGATGGTGCTGATTTAGCTGCCCCAGCTGGGACTCCGGTATATGCTCCAATAAAAGGAATAGTTGTTTACGCTTCAACAATGAGAGGCTTTGGTAATACCATTATGATTGAACATGGTGGTTATTTAACTCTATATGGTCATTTATCAACGATACATGTAAGAAAGTCTCAGCAAGTAGCAGTAGGAGATTTAATAGGAAGAGTAGGCTCGACAGGTCAAAGTACGGGTCCACACTTGCACTGGTCTCTATATGAGAATAGTTTTGGAAAAAAGAATGCTAGAGATCCGATGACGTATAAACCTAGAAAGTAGGAGAATAGTGTATGTTTAGAAAAGTAATTACTTTTATGTTAGTTGGTTTTTTCTTAACTTTGACATTGGGATGTGCTCAAGCAAGTGCACAAGTAAAGGATGGAAGAGAGAGTCTGAAGATCGAGGCAATGAATAATAAAGAAATTACAAATGGACTTCAGAAAATGGAGGTAGACTTATCTGAGAAAGGAGAAAATTTGTCTATACCATTAACTGCCATTGGTATCTTCATTGGGGTTTTAATGTTTTTAGTGGGGGCCATTTTCAGTAAGAAGATGTTACTGAGTGGATTAATAGTAATTGCTGGGACATTTGCAAGCTTAGTCATTTTAGGTGATATACCAACATTTATAGATTTACTAAGTGATATGGCTAAAATGGTTCGTTCCTGGTTTAAATAAGTGTTCTCAAAAGAATACATTTTTGTTGTCTTTTAGAATACACTGTTGTAAAATATAATTAACTCAACATGTTCCTCTTTAAGACAGTTAAAGAAATATTTATTCCTCCCTTTTGTTCAAAGGGAGGTTTATTTGTGTTCACCTTAATGGAAGGAGTGATAAATTGATCAAAATAGCTATAGTATCCTCTCCGAGTATTTTTAAAAAAATCAAATCTTTTTTCCCTAATGAAGACAATATAAGTTTTTCTGAACCATTAGAGGATTTTGAGGAAATGATACTTTTTTTGAAGACGGGAGTAACTGGTATTGTTGCAGCTGAGGGTAGTAAACTAACTGAGATAGTCAAAACGATGAGTCTTCCCCTTCTACTTTATACTGGCCAGAAAGATTTTAACCTGCAAATCGATCGTTGGTTTTCTTCTTTACAAGTAGTGTTAAACCAGGAGTTACAAAGTAAGTCTGGATTAGAAAAAATAACTCCAGGTCAAGACAAGTTTGACTCTCTTCAATCAGAAAATGATTTGAATCAGACAGATTTATTTTTAAAAAGCATAGACAGTGATAAAGAAGATGCTATTGAAATTAGATTACCAAATGTGAAAGATACTCAGGAAGAAGAAGGGACTTTATCACAGAAACTGTTCATTGGAAAAAAACAAATTCTACATGGCATTACAAGTAATGTTTCCTCCTCTATAACAAATCAAATGGCCAAAGTAAGTAACTTAGTGAAAAGAGAAAGAGGGGATGCAGTAGATAAGAATAAAAATTCAGAGTCAGAAGAAGTCTGTGTTCAATCAATCAAACAGGAACCTATTGCTGAAATAAATGCGATTTACTTGTATTCTCCTGAAGCCACAGGAAAAACCTTTGTGGGTATTAATCTAGCAATTGCATTAGCACGTACAGGGAAGAGTGTTCATTATATGGACATCTCGAATAAAGTAAGAAATTGGTTTGATTCGCCTACATTCCCATTTACGCTTTCTGATATGCCGTTATTTGTCAGTGGATATCAGAATCAACCATTTCGTTCAGATGCTATTGTCATTATCGAGACAAGAGAAAAAAAGTACATTCGTAATTCGGATGGTAAGAACATCCTTATTGTAGATTCTGACTTGTCACATTCCATCGAAGTATCAAAATCTATTCAGGGAATTAAATGGACTGGAATGGTCTGGAATATGGAAAGCAATAACGGTAACCCAAAAAGTATAATATCATTACCGATTATTACATCATTACCTAGATATAGAGATGTGTATCAAAGTATTGAAAAAGGCGTTCCCAGAGCTATCAATGATGATCTATTAGTAAATGAGTTATTGAAAATTTATAAATATGATCATATAGCAGCATTAATGGGAATGGAGTGATTTTCTTGATCAAAATGATGCCTATACGAATGCATTTTCTTAGACAGTGGCAAAAACTAGATATGGCTTTTCTTATTATTTTGATTGTAATACTAATTTTATGTGTTATAGGAGGGAATAAACCACTGGTTATTCTCTCCTATTTTTTATTTCTTACAATTGGATTTGTAGGAGCGATCGGTCGGACATGGATAAAAAGAATTGCTTACAAAAGATCCAGAAAAATTGGTCTTAAGCAAATTAGTTTATTTGTTTTTAAAGAGACAGATCAAGAAGTATGGTACGAATTGCACGTTATGGTGCCTGATAAAAAAACTACCCAAATAGGAATACTTAGAGACTACCTTAAAGATCATCTTACATTGTATGAGTTTGGAAAAAGGCATTTAAAAACAGTCTATTTTATAGGAACTTCCCATTCTACTTTTATAAAGGCAAGCGAAAAGGCATGTAAGCAATTAGATTTAGAAATATATGAAAGTAACGAGATACTTGATCCATCAGCAAGAATTTCATCTAGTGAGTGGAAACAAATTCAAAAACGTTTCTTTTCAAGTAGTGGGTTACTGGAAGCTCCGAGTAATTGGAAAACTTTCATTTGCAAAATAAAAAATGAAGAGGAGAGATAATCAGATGTTAGTCACATCAAATCAACAAGTTTTATCTACTGTTCCAATTAAGTTAGAAAATGCAAAAATTGTTAGCCCTGAAACTTTGTTTGGGGAGTTAGCAGAATTAGATATTTCAGTAACAGTAGTTTATATTCTGTATCCTGAACATGAACATTTAATGCCATATTTAAAAAATGTTAAAGTTTACGCACTGGGGAAGAATTTAAACAATATGGAGGAATTTCGATCTGCAATTCGATCTGGTGCAGAAGATTATTTAGACAGACGAGGTTACTTACTTGAGAGGAATCCAGGTGTTGATCCAATATCTAACTCTCGAGAAGAAAATGAAACAATTCGTTTACAGCCTAAAAACAAGAAGCTGTTGGAAGGAGGGATGCCCCAACACGACTCTGTACAAAACAATGAAAGATCTGTTATACAAGTTAAAACAATCGATGCCAGTGAGGAATCCAAAATACAATCGAATATAACTGACACAATTAATTATGCGCGACTTGAAGAATTGCATATAAAACCAACTGGTGGTAGGCAAGTAATTGCTGTTACTTCAAGTAAAGGAGGCATTGGAAAGACGACAGTCTCAATGTCTATAGCTCAACTTTTACATGAAACAAACAAAGGTAGAACTATTATTGTTGATGCAATGTGCCCACATGGTAATGTCTTAACCCGGATGGGTTTCAAAGCAGAAATCAATTTTAAATCATGGGAATCATATATGAAAAGTGGAGTGCAACTGACAGACAAACAAATTTTGCAAAAACTAGTAATTAAACATCCAGATGGAATTTATGTTCTTCCTTGCATACCTTTTGGTTATGAATGCTCAGTTGAATTGATGAA
Organism: Brevibacillus laterosporus; assembly: GCA_007833815.1. Taxonomy (NCBI): domain Bacteria; kingdom Bacillati; phylum Bacillota; class Bacilli; order Caryophanales; family Paenibacillaceae; genus Brevibacillus; species Brevibacillus laterosporus. The sequence goes on from CP033461.1 coordinate 104,590, forward strand.
TTATATATTGACGAGTCTTGCAAGAGTTTTTGATTTTGTAGTAATTGATATTGGAGTTGAGCGACATGAATTATTAAGTGCGGTTATGACTATTGCGAATAAGACATTATTGGTTGTTGATTATGATATTGCCACTTTAAAAGATAGTAGAGATTACATTAATAGCTGGCAATTACGTCAACTTGACCTAGATAAACTACACGTTATCGTCAATATGGAACCAATAAAGAAAGAAAGAAATGTAATTAACCGTAAAAAGTGCAAGGAGACCCTTTCTGATTTAAGAATAATTGGTTATTTACCTGAAGTAAACGGAATGAGAGCCATACACAATAAGGGAAAATTGATGGTTCAGGAAGATACTAATAATCCATTTTCACAGGAGATGGTAAAGATAATGGGAGAGATTATTCCAGACTATAAGCTAGATAATAAAAAGAAAGGGTTATGGGAAATCTTCTTTGGAAAAAGATAATGAATCTGTAATTAATATGACTATTTAAGGGATGCCTAAATGAGGCATCCTTTTTGAATCTAGCTAAAGAAATATCTACTTAATTTATAAGTGCCATTTAATTAGGAGGAATAGGGGGAACAAATTTTATGAGAATGAGGAATGTCTTGCTAGTTGGTCTCCTTCTTTGTGGACAAAATACAGTTTTTGCTGAAAAAAAAGAAGAGGTAAAAATACCTAAAAAGACAGAGGAATATACCCTCTACGATATTGATGGTAATTTCCTTGATCTATCATTTTGGTATGGTCGCGAAAATATTGAGATCACTATTCAACCACCAAAAGATAAACCAAATAAAGAAGAACCTGAAGTCATAACTATTCCAGTTAAAGAAGGTAGTGGGAATAGTAGAGGTGATAATTCATCCTCTGAAAAAACGGAACTTTTAAATGAAGGAGGCACTAAGATCACCTTTAATCCAGTTACCTATAAAGATACATTGGGTCATTGGGCAGGGAAAGATATTGAGTATATGGTAAGTCTAGGACTATTGAAAGGGTATCCAGATGGAACATTCCGACCGAATAACCCTATATCAAAAGCTGAATTTGCTGCTCTTTTCGAGAGAACTATACAGTACGTAAAAAAGGAAGATATGCCTTTACTCGACCTAACCACTTTTCATGATGTAAACAAAAATGATTGGTTTTATGCTTCTGTTAAGAAGCTTGAAAAAAGAGGTAACATTTCGATTGCAAACTATCCAATAAGAAAATTACAACCTTCAATCACCATTCCAAGGCAAGAAATGGGTCTATGGATTTCAAAAGAAGTCAATCCAACACCAAAGGGATTGAGTTTTACAGATAGTAATCAGATTAAATATAAAGAAGAAGTAAGAAAAGTAGTGGCAGCTCAGTTATTGCAGGGATATCCAGATGGAACATTCCGACCTAATGGAAATACTACCCGAGCTGAAGTTGCAAGTATTCTAGTCAGATGGATTAAACAAAATATTTAGGTGGTGGTAGCAAATGAACGTAATTAGAAAAATCGGAGTTATTGCTCTAGCCATTGTATGTTTGTTATCTTCTTCTACTTTAGATGAGGTACAGGCGGCCTCTCAAACTATCAAATTTGATGAAAGCACAAATCGCACTCCTTCTCAGACTATCACTATAAAAAATCTAAAGAAAGTTAATTCAATAGCAGTAGATAATGGGCAAGTCTCTCATACAGTTAATGGAGAAAAAATAACAATTAATGTTTCTAATGGAACGGCTGTTCGAAGCCTAACTCCAGAAAAAACAGTAAACGAATTTAGAACGAGTTCTTCAAATAGTTTTAGTGGATCGATTTCTTATAACAGTGGAGGTTATTCAGGAAGCCTGACTAAAAAAGGTAGCTCAACGAGTAGATTGGTGAGTGGCTCTTATACCCCAAGCTATTCTAAGTCTGCTTCAGATACCAGGACCAGTAGTTCAGATTCTTTTCCATCTTCAATCTCGTATGACAGTGGAGGATATAAAGGAACTCTTAATAAAAGTGGAAGTGTGATTAAAACACTAGTAAGTGGATCACCAGCCGATACTAAGACTGTTTCTAAAACCCAATCCGCATCAAGTGGAAAGATGAATTCTTGTCTAGAAGCGGAGTGGGATGCGGGAAGGTCGTTTCCTAATTCCATTTCATATAATGAAGGTGGATATAGTGGAACCCTTTCTCGTACTGGCTCAATATCTTTCGGGCAATGCACCCGTTCTGGAAAAAATCCGAACGAATACTGGAGTATGACGGCAAGCGCCAATTATTCGGGACTTGTCACAAAACCTTCCACAGCTGTTTATAGTTATACTCAGTCTTATAGTGGTACCGTAGCTACAGATTCTTACGATAGTCGCGTATACGAATACAAACAAGAATATGAGGGAGAAGTAACCGCAGCAACGATCTATTATTATGCTTATGAAGTTGCTCTAAACTTTACAGCAAATGAAGATCCAGTCATAGCTGATTTAAAAACTGATAAACAGTACGTTTCACTAAATGATGGATTCGATTCATTAGTTGTAACCGGTTCAATTTCTGATCCAGATGATCATAAGGTAGAGGTTACTGCTACAGTTGATCATATTTCAAAAAAACTAACCTTTACTAATACTAGGACACCTAAACCATTCACTTTTAAGTTTGATAAAGCCGATATCGAGGACCTATCAGAAGGCATTAAGACGATAGTCATTACGGCTGAAGATATTGAGGGAGGAAAAAAAGTAGATTCTTCCCAGAAGGTCACTGTTGATAAAACACCACCTCTAGAACCGACGATAACCGAGGAGCCACCTGGATATTCAGATACCAAAACTATTACAATCACTTTTTCTACAGATTCTATCAAAAAAGAGTATCAAATAGACAAGGATGCTTGGGAAAACTACAAAATTCCTTTTAAAATGACCAAAAATGCTGTAATCAAAGCAAAAGCAACAGATCTTGCAGGAAATGTAAGTATCTCAGAGCATGAAATAACTAAAATTTCACCGCCTAATCCTGTAGGTATTGTGTCAGGAGTTTCAACTACCGGATTTACTATTACGGACACACAACAGTATGTATTCCCAGTGGAGTATCAATTTGAGTTATATAAGGAGGGAGAGAGAGAACCTATTATGACTTTCCCTGGAAAGGATAAATGGCAGGATGAGGTTAAGTATACGTTTACCAATCTTAATGTAAATACGAAGTATCAAGGAAAGATTAAGGTTCGTTTTAAGTAGATAGCGTGTTCCGAGTAGCAGCCCTTAACTGGTCTTTCTAGATAAATAGCGTTGGGTTAATCTTATCAGTTCATAAAAATAAAATTAGAAAAAATCAGGAGAGGAAGATTTAACTTGAGGAAATTTTTAAAGAAATTCTTTGTGTCACTGACTGCCCTAAGTGTAGTAGCAGTCGGACCGAGCCTTACTGGGGCATCATTAGCACTAGATCCAGTAAGGGCTGAAGAAGTCAAACCGGAGGAGATAGATCTAGACAGAATATTTGGGGATATTAGCGTAGAGAGAGCTGGTATTGTGAATACTTTTGATAGAGAATACAGCGATCAACATACTACTTTAAGGACTTTCATGACTAAAGAAAATAGTACACTCTCTTCATTTGTAAATAAAAATAAAACTGGGAATAGATTTTACTTGGCTAACATTTTAAATGAAAAAAATGCTAACAGTGAAGGAATAGTAGAGTTGAAATTGAAAGTCTCTCTTAATGGTGAGACTACTCAAAGATCTAGGGATATATTCATAGATTTGAATAAAGAATACTACCCTACATTAAAAACTGTTTTAGGGGACAAGGATGTAAAACAAGGAGAGTTTGTACTTTTAGGTGGAACGCTTTGGAACGTATTTGGGAAGAATTATTTAAAAACAGCTTACCCAGCTAAAAAGGGTGCTTCTTTTGAAAATTCCCCGAATATGCTATTTACCCCTAATGTTTCTGGTACAGTGGGACATTATTTGAATTCGGATTTTCTAAACTCCTTTGATGATGAAGAGAAATCCTATTTGGTAGATAGAAGATGGGAGATAAAAAATAGACTTGGGAACACTCTAGCTACCCCTAAAGCTTATGTAGGAATGCCTTCATTCGAAGAAGCTATGGACTACAATTTAAGTTACAAATTTTCGGGATCAGAGCGAATGGGGTTGATGAGTCCAAACAATAGTTTACTCCAATATAATGAGACTTTGGACTATGCTTCTTCAACTCCCTTTAATGTATATGCCACTGTGGAACTTAAAGAAAATACCATAGTGGAGGGAGAAGGAACTCAAGCCAATCCTTATAGGGTTGTTTCAGTAGGAGATGAGACACCTTCCATAGACCCTCCTAAGAATTTGAAAGCTCTTTCTAATGATTTCAGTATAGACGTATCTTGGGATGCTAAACCGGATCATTCGTACACTTTAAAATCAAATGGTACAGTAATTTATTCCGGTAAGGATAGTAATTATAAGTACATTACTAATTCTCCTGACACCGAATATAAGCTGTCTTTAACTGCAACAAATAAAGATATTACTAGTGCTCCAACAGAATTAATAAGTAAAACATTACCGCAACAACAAGTAGAAACTCCAAAGAACTTAAAATTGACTTCTAAAACGAAAGATACACTTTCCTTCCTATGGGATAAAGTTGATAATGCAGGGGTATACAACCTAAAGTTAAACGGAGAAGTTAAATATTCTGGTCCATTGAAAGATCAGACTCCTATTGTTATCGGAAACTTAACCCCAAATACCGATTATTCGGTTGAACTAATAGCTATAGGATTTGATAATAAAAAAGAAAGTTTCCCAGCTTCTATGATTGTTAAAACAGATAAGGATGAAGAAGCAGGAGAAGTACCTGTTAAACCTGAAAATTTCTTAGCTAGTAAGATACAACCGTATTCTGTAACTCTACGGTGGAATCAATCAGAGGGTGCTGATGAGTATGTTGTAACCCGTGATGATGGCCTAATTGTCTATTCAGGAAAATTGACAATCTTTAAAGATGAGCACACAGGCCCTGGTGAAACATACAAATATACTTTAACAGCAAAAAACAAACATGGAGTGAGTGTAGCAACTAATTATGAGGTTACTACTCCAGAAGATATTAAAATCGAACCACCTACAGCACCGGAAGTTGGACCTACTACAGTATCATTTGATTTCAAGGAAGTAAGTGGAGCAAAGGCATACGGGGTAGATCGTAACCCTAGCTGGTCATACAAGCCTAATGGTGATGGTACTTATCATGTGAATTACGTCAACACCGTAACTGGAGAAAAAAGAGACTTAGGAAATATGAAGCCTAATAGTTCAGGAGAAATTCCATTCACTGAGGATGGTCTAGAACCTGGGGGGAATTACCATTATTCAGTTGTAGCTTATTTAGAAGACGGTCCTAATGGGGAAATAGTAACTACTGAGCCAATCGAAGTGGATGTCAAAACACCAGAGGATAACGGAAACGGAGGAGATCAGGGAACTACAAATCCTACTGATCCAAATGGCAATGGAAACGGTAATGGAGGAACAAATCCACCAGTAAAACCTGAACCACCAGTGACACCTGAGCCACCAGTGACACCTGAACCACCAGTGACACCTGAACCACCAGTGACACCTGAACCACCAGTGACACCTGAACCACCAGTGACACCTGAACCACCAGTGACACCTGAACCACCAGTGACACCTGAGCCACCAGTGACACCTGAGCCACCAGTGACACCTGAACCACCAGTAAAACCTGAACCACCAGTAAAACCTGAACCACCAGTAAAACCTGAACCTGATAACAAAGAAAAAGATATCTTCGCTTCTAAAATTACATCATCTTTTGGAGATTTAGATCCTAAGTTTAAGAAAAATAGATTTAAATATGAAATAGTAGTTCCATTCGAAGAGAAAGATATTAAGTTTAAAGTAAAAACTGACGTAAAGAAACCAACGATTAAAGTCGATGGAAAGAAAGCAAAGGAGAATGAATTCTCTGATGAAGTTAGATTAGATGAGGGTAGAAATACGATAAAGATAACTATAGAAGATAAAGATGACAATGAGGCTAAATATACTATTACTGTATTTAGGGAAGAAGATAAGAGACCTAAATCAAATACTTCTGGTCAGGTAGTCAACTCTAATAATTCTGTAGTTACATTACCTACTAAGCCTTCTGTAAGCAACTTAAGCAGTAATCAATTGCTAGGTAGACAAGCAGGGCACATCTCATTGGAAGAGACAGTAGAAATGAAATCAGGTTCCAATGAGATCCAACTATCTTTAACCGATTCTTCAAAAGTTAGTAAAATCAAGTCAGAGGGAAAAGAACTTAGAGGCTACTACTGGAATAACTACTTTAATAAATGGGTAGCTCTTCCAACTCAAGTAAATTACAATGGGGGAATTGCAACTGCTACGGTAACGACTACATCCCCATCTCCTACTTGGTATGCTTTATTTGCGGTTAAACAACCTAGTTTTACCGATACATCTAGTCATTGGGCTAAGAATGCTATTGATCGTTTAACTGGAGTCGGTATTTTTGAGGGTTATGATGTTAAGAAAGGTTATAGCTCTTACATCTACAAGCCTAATAATAAGATTTCCAGAGCTGAATTGGCTACAACATTATCGAGAATTCTAGGAGTATCTGTTAAGCCAGAGGATTACACGCTTTATACTGTACTTAGTAAGCTATCTTCTCAAGAAGAGAATTCTATGATTTCACAATTACAGGGAGTTCCGAAATGGTCAAAACCTTATGTAGCTCCTCTTAAGAAAGCTAATGTAATACCGCAACATTTCGGGAATAACTTCAATGGGAACTCATTTGTAACAAGAGCCGAAGCAGGAGTATTTATCACTAATGCATTGACAGCTATTCCTTCGTATCAGTTCCAACCATTGAACGTTAGATCCTTTTCTGATGGAAGTTCAACTCCTTCTTGGGCTATCGATAAGATCGATACAAGAATTATGAAAGGTGATTCCAAAGGACAATTAAATCCAAACCAACCGTTGACACGAGCTGAATTGGCAGAAATGCTAGATCATACTTTAAAAACTATGGGCTGGTAACATGTATATAGGAGGGGAGTGTAGATTTACACTTCCCCCCTTTTGCTTTTTTTGGCAGGACTTTTGGCTGTTTGCCTCCTCAAAGTAAAAATGCAAGGTATGTTAAATAAAAAGGAGAGAGAGTTAGTGGCTATAAATAAAACAAAAACTAAAAAAGGACTCCTCACTGCTGTTAGTTTATTATCAATTTGGTCTCCTATAATGGCTTATGCTGCTAGTCCATCTTCAGAAATAATGGTAGACGCTGTGACGTTGGCCAATACTCCTTCTCAATTGCAAATTGATAAAGTGGAGACTACAGATGTGAAACTAAAGGTAAATTACGATGCAAATGAGAATCCACAAAATACCTTCTATTCAGTAGATATTTCTCTCGATAATCAATCATGGGAAATGAAACAAGATAAATCTATGGATAACTTAATAGCTGATTTAAAGGATTTAAAACCAAACACTAAATACTTTGTTAGAGCCTACTCTTATAATCAAGATAATCCTCAGCAAACTAATGGAAAATATCTTACAGGTGAGTTTTTGACTAAGCCTGCAAAGCCCAATCCTCCAGTAGTATCAATTGTGAATCAGGATATTAATTTAAGTTGGCAATTGGTGCCAGGAACAAATGCTAAATTGCTTGATGCTAAGAATGAACTTATTACGATCGTACCAACAGAAACTTCTAAAAAATTGGAAGGAGTAGTACCCGATACTAAATATGAATTTTCTCTTGTACATAGTAATGAGACAGGAGATAGTGAACCGTCAGAAAAATTAGTAGTTTGGTCCGATGTTAAACCACCTACTGATCTAAGAAAACTTTCTTCTACAGAGACAACAATTAGGGTTGAAATTGATAACAACAATAACCCGAGCACCACAACATACAAGTATAGAATCGTTCATCCGGATGGAACCAAAATATCTGAGAGCGAATGGATAAATGGTACAGAGTATGAATTTAATAATTTAAAACCCGGCTTATATAAAGTATATGTTAAAGCCCGAAACAATCTTCAAAACCCTAAAGTATTTGAAACAGCTGAAATTGAATTGGAAACGGGTACAATACCCACACCGGTTACTATAGAGACAGTGCCTTCTTCAGACAAGATCGAAATCAAACTTATTTCAAATTCAACTGGTTCAGAAGTTGTTGAATATAGAATTGTAATCCTCGGCGACGATAATTCTGAAATCCAAGCTTTGGATTGGACAGAGGATGATAAGGGATGGGCTAAAGATGGATTACAACATACGTTTGAGAAATTATCATCAAATACGAAATATATTGTCAAAGGGTTTGCTCGATTTAAAGAATAGCTGGGAGGTATCTTAGATGAATAAAAATAAAATAGCTTTAGTGTTAACGGTCCTTCTTGCTGTCTCTCCCCAGTCATTAATAGCTGCAGAAGGATTTTTTTCCGAGGCAACAAAAGTAGAATGGACACTTGCTACTGTACCTACTATAAAAATTAAAAGTGAGTTGGAGAAATCCAAAGAGATTGAAATTGAAACAAATAACTCTCCTGGAACAAAAATGTTTTTAGAAAGATCAAGTAATCCAGATTTTATAAACTCAAATATCGTAGAAGAATGGGTGCCTCATACGAAAGGGGACACCCTTCTTTTTACGTTAGAGGATGGAGAAATAGTTTATTTACGAATCAAAGCAAAAAACGGTTCAAACATAGAGACTGACTTTTCACCTGTCTTATCATTAGTTGAGGCTCCACTTATGCCAACTCTAGCAGAACAGAATTCTACTGATAAATCTATAAGTTTAAGATTTAATTTATCTAAGGGAGCTACAAAGTACTATGTGAAGCGTCAGGATAGTCAAAAAGCGATAGAGACAAATGGAGATCAATTTATTGACAATACTGTTCTTCCTGGACGTGAATACACATACGAATTTTGGGCAGTCAATACAAAGGAATCTGAACATAACAGAATAACGCTGTGGACTAAACCACAATCCCCTATCTTAAGTGATGGTCAAATAAGTTATGACTCTGTTTCTATCAATGTAGACACGAGGGAAAATCCAGATAATATCAAAATTGAAGCGAGAAGAGAAAAAGGAAAACCAGAAGTTAATGGTAAAGTAATTAGTGAGTCAGGATTAGAAAATGTGACTAGTTATGAATATGAGGCTAGAATAATTTCAGCTAATAATGAAATGACTGAATGGATCAAACATCAGACTACAACAACTATAGATACTTGGAAACCGACTCCTGATACCATTGCAGATTTGAATATTGATGTAAATCGTGATAAGGAAACAAATATTGATGGGCTTAAAGATATTAACGATAAACAGAAGTTTGATGCCACGATAAAGGACAGCGAAGGAAAATTAATAGCGTCTTCAACGTTAATGGATACTGTAAATGATCTAGAGAAGTGGATAGGACCTCAATTAGAATTGAATGCTAGTTATCAGATCACCTTAGGAATTCAAAAAGGGGAAGATAAAAAATCACGAGTAGAAAAAACTGTAACAGTAGTAACTCCTTCAGACCTAGCTACCAAAAGTAATACTACGATAAAAACTACAAATGATTCAATAAAACTTGATTTGGGTAACATTCAAAATAAAAAGGGTACGAAATATAAAGTAATTCTGAATGGTGATCAAGAAATTGAAACGGATGAGATAGCTTTATTTGAGAAGCTAAATGCAGATAATCTTTATGAGTTAGCAATTGAAGTACTACGTCCATATGGTTCATTTGAAAATATAGGTCAGTTTAAGGTAAGTACAGGAAAGAGCTCATCTCAAATTTTTAAAGAAGAAGCTGATTCTATTTTTGGCTCTATTGAAGTTTTTGGTAAAGCTGATCCAAAAGAAGGATCGGCATGGGCAGAGGCACTAGTTGGTAAAGAATTTAGTAGTGGATGGACTATTAAAGGTGAAATCATAGGAGTTACAAAAGAACTTTCAAAATCAGTCACAATATTTAATGGTTTAGAGGGAAATAAAACCTATGTAATGATCGTAACAATAAGCGATGGTCAGTTTATAGAGAAAAAAGAGTATACCTTTACAACTCCAGGTACGGAGCTTTTACCAAAAGAATTTACTGAAGAGGCCGAGAAAATTGCTAACTCTATACAGTATGAAACCGATGGACAACGTAACTCTGGAAAAGCGTGGGTAGATGTCAAATTATTAAAAACAACGCGCATGACGGTCTCTGCAACATTAGACGGGAAACAAAAAAATCTAACACCTTCATCAGTTAGATTTGAAACTGATGATAATACCAGGTATACAATGGTTGTCTATGTTACTGATGGAAAGTATAGTTTTCAAAAAGAGATAGTAATTACCACTCCTAATAGAACAGCACCAAAAGTCGATAATGCTTATCTAGAAAAGAATAATATCATTTTAGAAGTAATTTCTAAGAATGGATTAAAAAAATAGTCAATACCAAGGGCGCCTGCATAAGGCGCTCTTTTGTTTTTAGAATACAAAACTGTTCTCTAATGAATACAAAAGTGTTGTCAAAAGAATACACTTGTTGTAAAATGAGATTATAAGTTATTGACAGTATACACGAGCCAAAAAATCATCATTAAAAAAGATCTTCCTTAAAAATAACTAGGAGGGTCTTTTTTATATAAAATTTGGTTAAGAAAAGGTAATATAAAGCTTATGGATTCAAGAAAAAATGGTAAAATAAGTTTACAGGAACATATGTTCTTAATGGGGTGATTAATTTGAAAAAGAGTAAGTCATTTTTTTTGAAATTATTAGGAATGGGTATGTGCGTTTCGCTTGGTTTAGGTATAGCTACTGGCGTAACTATTTCTAGTGAAGTAAAAGCAAGCGCTCAAAGCTATGACATCCACGTACAAGTGGACAAGAAAGACATTAAATTTCCAGATGCTAAGCCGTATCTCGACACGTCTAACAATCGAACTATGATTCCGGTACGATTTGTTTCTGAAGCATTAGGCAGCAAAGTTGATTGGGATCAAGAAAATCACAAGGTAATCTTGAATAAAGATGGAAAAGTAATTCTGCTCAAAATTGGAGAGAAAAAGGCATTAGTTAATGGTCAAGAAATCACATTTGATGCTCAAGCAGTAGTAAAAAATGACCGTACCTATGTACCATTGCGTTTTGTTTCTGAAAGTTTTGAGGCTAGAGTCACATGGTCTAACTCGGAAAAGTTAGTTCGAATTTACACAAAAAATTGGACCGGAGCCATTGAAGGAGACACAGGAAATACGTCAAATGGTTCCACTAACGGCGGTTCTTCAAATAATGGATCATTACCAGGAGGGAATACTAACGTAAAACCACCAGGGGGAGCCGGTGATGTTTTCGATGGATCACAGGATACTCATAAACCACCGATCCGTCCGGGCCAAGCTGAAAACGTGGAAGCTATGAAGGAAATGGTAAAGTCCTTTAAAGCTGAAAACGGAACACTAAAAGGCACCATTGGTTCAAAGGTCAAAGGATTTGTCTTAGTACAATTCATTCCAGACGATACTGATAAAGATGTCGTGAAAACAAAGTATCTAAAACCTAATGATACATTTGATTTTAAATTAAGTGATGTCAAAGGAACAATTGAGTTACATGGTCAAGATGGGACGGCATTTGGAACAGTGGCCATTGAGTATCCTTCTCTAAAAATTATTGGTGGTTCATAGAGAGGGGACAATAAAAGTGAAAAAACTTCAACTACTGGCAGCCGTTTTTATGGCTGTCTCTTTTTTATGTACTACTATCTATGGTGCAGGCGTAACTCATCCACACAGTTTAAATGAAGAAATTAATTTCTATGGTGATTTTTCTCCTACCCCTACTGCAAAAAATGAATTACATAAAGCAGAGGTCCATCAATGGGAATATATATTAGTGAAATCTGAAAAAGAAGTAGTAGAGAACGGAGCGATTACTAGTTTTCGTCTTATTGAGAATCAAGGAGAAAACTTTAGAGGTTTAACTGGATACAGTATGATTTATTTACCTAACAATCCAGCAGAACGCATAAATAAGATAAGACAGATTGCTTCAAGGTATAATGGTAATCCTGAATTTGTTTCTCAGACAGTCGAGGGGTATCTAAAAGAGTTAGCTCAGGGTAAATTGCCAAAACCAATATACAAAACCTATGAAATTGATAAACGTACTGGTCAAGAGCGTGTTTATTATTGGGTTTCTGCTGGACACGTAGCCTACTTGTCTGGAGCCACAGATTCGTTAGATAAGTATGGGAATCAATGTGTTAACTATATTGGAAAGCCATGTGGTAGCACAGATTCAATTAAGAGCCAAGGCGGAGAGGAACCAAGGAAAGATCACTCAGGAAGAGCAATGAATATCCTAACCCCTTTCCCAGTCATCACAAACGCTTCATTCCTACAAAATGGATCTGTTACCACGATGATCAACAGTCAGCAGCCGTTTACATTTCAAGCTTCCTTTACAGCTTATGGAGGTTGGGGAACAGGTGGGTACGCTTATGTTGATCTAAATGGAACAAGGATTCCTTTATCGAGTGGATCAAATCCAGATCAATTAGTCTTATCGCAGGACCAATCAACAGGTAAAGAGGGCGAATTTGGATATAAATTCACCTTTTCACGAGATATGGCCAATTATAAGCAGTATTTAAAAAAGGGTAAGAACACACTGATATTAACTGTTAGTGATAGCTATCAGAGATATAAAAACATAATAATTGAGTTCATGTATGATGATATCCAACTGGTATGTAATCAACCTGTTTTGCTTCATATGGATGATGTAAAGCAACCTCTTTATTTCATGGAGACTTCTGAGAGAAGCAAAATGAAAATAGGGGGTTTTTTAACATGGGGAATACAATTTAATTCTTCTCTTTGTACCGTTATTGAAAACATAAATGGAAATTTAGGAAGACAGGAATCTATTGGAAAGCCTATTAGAATTAATGATAAACAGACGAGCTACTATCTTAATAATTGGCAATATCAAATAACTAAAAGTGAGAAGGGAGTGTTTTTGGAAAATCTATCAAAAGACAATAAAGCTTTAATAGCGTATCTTACAGATTCAAATGGAGCTAAAGTTAATAGGTACGTGTTAAGTAAGGGAACAAAAATTGAGATTTCCCTACCTCAAAAGAAATATAAAGGGGAGTATAGTCTACTTTTCCCGTCTCCTTTAGTTGATAATGGCTTTTGGAATAAAGCATCAGAGCAAAAATATGGGTTAGTAGCAAGCAGTGTATATCCTGAAGTTTTAATGAATCCTATTAATACTTTGTTAACAAATGAAGGGGGCGGACAGTGAATAGGTTAAAACCATACATCTCATTGATTGTTACTTTAACTCTGTTAGTCATGATAACACCGTCAATTAATGTTTTTTCAAGTAATAAGCCTCCAATAGTTGAATGGCTAAGCATTAATGGATCTAAAAATCCCGTAGTATATGTTATGCCTGGTCAGATAAGCTATAATTTGCAGCTACAAAGCTATTCACAAAGTAGAAAAGCATTGGCTACTCTTATACTTATTAATAGGCAATCTGGTTCACAAACTATTATATACGAGGACCAATGGCTAGAGAATAATTCCAATAGCGGGGTTGTCGATCTTGAAAAAGGAACTTATGAAATTGTGTTAACAGCTAAGGATGAGGATGGTCAAACTTCATCTCCATATAAAGTAACTGTAATAGTAGGGAGTGTCCCAAACTTAATCTTACACGTTCAACCAGACACTCTATTCATTAAACAAGAAGGAGAATCGAAAGAGATACAGGCTATTATTCAGAATGATTTAAATGAGGAATTCGATACGGTTCTTCAATGGAAATGGGAAGATGAAAATCAATGGAAAAGGCAGATAGTCAAGGTTTCTCCGACTGGAAAAACCGTTATTCCGATACCAGTAGTTATTCAAATGAACAACAGAATGGAGAGATATTTAGAAGTAGAATTGAATCCTGATAAATCACCTGTCGAAACTAACTATGGCGATAATAACAAAAAAATATTAATTCAATATGAGCTGCCAGATTTAGAAATCGGGAGAGCAATTTTATTAGATAAGACATCGACAGGTATATCAGTAATGTACCCAGTAAGGCAGAGAGATTTATTGGGAGCCACGCAACCAATTAATACTTCCTTGGAATATGGACAAGGTAACAGGGAATCAAAATTTGGAGAAGTTAATAATATAACGCTAGGAGTTGGAGAAGAAAAGTTCATTACTGTAGAGATGCCAATTACTAAAGTAGTCTATGGACTTTTGAATCCCTATCAAGTAGCTCCTCCAAAAGAGTTTTATGGTTTTGATAATAACTTGGATATTTCTCATTTTGATTTTATGAATGATATAAACCTCTACGTAAAAGATGTTCAGGGCGGCACTTATAGACAAGGAGAGAGTGTAACTACACTGGTAACAGTCGGTAATATAAAGGATAGTGTGCAACCGGAACCGGTTGATCTAATTCTTAGGTTTAATGGAAAAGAGATTGGTAGAGAGCCAGTTCATATTAATCCTGGCGAAGAAGTTAAAATTCCATTTACATGGAAAACCCCTGTAACAGGAGCAACAATTTCAAAAACGTATCAGCTCGAAGCTATTCTGCATCCACCTAATCATAAATTTGAGGAGATTACATTTGACGACAATTATCAATCAACAAAGATAGTAATCCTTCCAGAGCAAATGAATGGTTCGACGTGTGCTGATAAGCCCACAGTTACCTCAGCAGTATCAGGAACCTATGAATTTTGGTGCAATTGTACTCCAACAGGTTGTTCGATTTGTACAGGTAAATATTACGAATCAGTCAACATACAATCCAAGTATAAACCAACGACTGTTAAGGCTGGTATGGGTTTCGAATATAGTATGGATACTGAGTATACCAACTCCAATCCCCATATCGGAAATAGTAATGATTTCACAAAAATTGTATCTGAGTTCGATAAAAAGAGAAATGGAGAAAAGGTAATCTTGCCAAGCGTGGATCTTCTCCCTGAAAGAAACAAATGGATATTTCCAAGAGCACAAATCACACGTGGTCAAGGAGATATTGAGATGATTGATTACATTCCTACACGTGATCCCCTTCAATTGGGGGAGGCCAAGTTTGTAGATGGTAAAAATCGATATTTCACTAGCTTTTATCAGCAAGATGGAACATATCCATTTGCGGTATTTGGAAATGGTGCAGGAACAGATATAATTTCTCACACAGATATTGAAGGTAAGACAACCTATTCTTCCGTACCAAGGAGATTATCAATATGTAGGGATGAAGAATATATTATTTCTGGTAGTCCACACGATGATTATATCTATAGACGGGTTGATCCAAATTTACCTTATCCTATGGGGATTAATACAAGCTGGGACTGGAATGGATCTGAATCCATATTTGGTGAAATAGCTCCTTGGTACAACCATTATGGTAAAGAATTTGGAAATGCTGTCGATGTACAAGGATTTACTATACAAAAATAGAGAGGAGAATTTACATGGATAGTACTGCCAAAATGTTTGCTTTTTTCATAGCTTTGGCTTTTCTCATGGCTCTATTTAAGGATATGTATATAGTTACTTATGCGAAAGAAGATTTTAGAAGCTCGGCAATAGCAGCAGCTAGACAGGCCATTATTAAACATCAAGATTGGGCAGCATTAAGAACCGGAGATCCTCCCTATTTGATGAAAGACGGACTAGAGGATACGATAAGAAGGGTTGCTTTAAATAACCTTAATGTGGGAGCCAAAAAGATTGATGTAAGAATGTATGCACAATCTACTCCAGCTATGTTGTCAATTAGTATGGATGCTGATTATTCAAGCACACTGCTTAAACTACTCAAGCAAGATAATAAGGTGAATGTGCCTGTTTCTACGGTAGAGATTATTGAATCTAAGTATAGAGAATATAACTACTAGGGTTAAAGATTAAATACTTATTATAAGGTGGTGAAGGACGCATAGACATGCGTCTATTTTTTATGAGAAAAAGAGGACAATTCCTTATAGGGTTACTCTTCACAGGGTTATTAGCAGTAGGAGCATATGTAGCTTATGACCTTTATCAAAAAGAGAGAAGTCAAGTAACTGAAGTATTGACAGTAACACAGGAGATTCCACCAAGAACAATGATTACACAACAAATGTTTGATGACGGCATTATAAAAAGTAAGGAGTTACCAATTAAATCAGTTCCCCCGACAGCGATTAGAGATTCGAAAGATGTCCTAAACAAATTTACATCTACTAGTTACACTGTTCCACAACATAGCTTCCTTTTTGAGGGGAAAATACTGACGGCAGAAGAAATGAAAGACGGAGCTGCAATGTTGTTGAAAGAAAATGAAAAAATGGTAGCTATTGATACTAATCTCAGGTCGTCACTAGCTGCTCAAATTACTGAAGGTTCTTATATTGATTTGTGGCTATCTACAGAGTCGAAAGAAGATAGAAAACCAGTAATTGGACCTTTTTTAGAAAAAGTAAGAGTAATAGGTACATATGCCACCGGTTCTCAAAAATCAAGACCTACAAGTGATACACCAATGAAGACAAGTGATGATCAGCCGACAGTTACTATTGGATCAAACATTGTGCCTCAAACTATCCTTCTGGCAGTAGAAAATGATCAAGTAGCGTTGATCCAATTGGCTCAAAAATTAGGAAAAATAGAAGTAGCAGGAGTTGCTTATAAAGATTATGGAAAACAAAATGTAGAAACAGCAAATAATGGACAATGGTCTGTATCTCGAATGCAAAAATGGATGACAGGAACGTTGAGCAATACTTTTCAACTCAAAGAGGGGGAAGCGAAATGATTATTAATGCGAGCAAATTTAAAAAAATTACAACTTTATCAAATAAATATGGATACGATTGTGAAGAAAAATATGATTTAGGAAATATAACGGCACCAGTGATTTTATCAGATCAAACTGATGTATCAGGAGAAGTAGCAAACACATTGGCGAGCAATGGTATACCAGTCCTATACCTTGCTTATGACCCTCCAACAAATATCTCTCCTTCAGTTTCCATCTTGAAAGGTGAAGAGGTTGTTTGGGAGCAAATTAAAACGTGGATTGATTCTGCACTTTTAATAAAGAGTGAGGAGAGGCAGATAGCAAATTTAAAAGTGAAACGAACGATTGGATTTTATGGTATCCAACCAGGAGTAGGATCAGGATCGATTGCTAGGGGAATTGCCTTAAAATCAGCTCTTTCTGGAAAAAAGACTTTATATATTGATTTTGATATTAGGTTTCCGAAGGCACCTTTTTTAATAGGTTTTAGAGATGTTCGTTATACGTTGGAAGGATTAATTGAATCACTCTTAACTGGTGATAAAGTGGCTATGGAACAATATTTTTTGCATAAGTCCAAAATGGAGAATGTAACAAGAAAACAACAAGAACATTTCAAGAAATTCCCGGAAAATTTCTTTGTGTTAGGCCCGTCTTCTGATCTAGGCATAGAATATTTTCCTGACCTAGGCACTGATATAGAATCTATTACTGAACTTATAAAAAAAATCGTAGATGGTGCAAAACCGTTTTTTGAGAATATTATCTTCTCCATGGGAAGTGATCCCGATGAACCTATAAATATTGCTATTTTACGAGCATGCGATCAACGTGTACTGGTTACAGATACAAGTCCTTCAGGAGTTAGTCTTTTTAAAAGTAGACGAGAATTACTTCATAATGCGGGAGTTCCAGAAGATGGTACTCAAGTGATATTGAGCAAGGTTCCTAAAAATATGGATATTAAGCAGGTAGAAGAAATTCTGGGTCAGGATGTGAATTTAATTGTACATTACGATCCGAATATGATTTCTGCAATTCAAGAACTAAACTTACTTGGTGGGGAACTATTTCATAATTCTATAACAAATGTTGGTGATTTATTTCTTGATCTGAAAAATGGTGAAAAAGGTAAGAGAGATGGCATTTTTCGTTGGTTTTCTAAAGAGAAAGGAGTGACGAATATTGGATGATAAAAATAAGACCATTAAACTGGGAAGACCACGTTTAAATCTTCAAGGCATACAGAGCCAAAGTATAACTATTCCAGATACGAAGACAGAAGAAGAGAATGAAAACAATGAGATTTATGGTACTGAATATGAAAGAGTTCAAAATGATGTAAGAAATTTCTTATTAAATGAACATAGAAAACTCTTCCAAGAAGCAATGTTTAACAAAAGTTCAGGGAAAACACAGAAAACAGAAGTTGATAGAGTTGTTCGTAATTATATCCAATTGGAGCGAAAAATTGTTCCTGGTTTAAGTGTAGAAGATATAGTAACACGTTTATGGCAAAACATTTTCTCATTAGGACCACTTGATGAAGCTTTAGAGGAGGATAGTATTACAGAAATCATGGTAAATGGTTTCGATGAACCTTGGGTAAAACATAAGGGAAAAGATAAGCAAGTATATGATCATCTTGAACTAGAAAGTGGGAAGAGAATAAGAATAAGATTTGATGATTTGAAGCATTTTCAAACAACTATCATTACAAAAATCCTAAATGCTTGCAACAAGTCTGTCTCAGATAATAAGCCTATTGTCGATGCGCGTGTTGGAGAGTGCCGTGTGAGTGTAATTTGGGGACCTATCAGTCAAATGAAAGGGCCAATTTTAACAATCAGGAAATTCCCACCTATTACACTAACGGAAGACGAATTCCTGGCTAATGGTACAGCTTCAGAAGAGATGTTTGATTTTATTAAGCTCTTAGTAAAAGGAGGGGCTTCTTTGTGCTTAGGAGGAAGCACAGGCTCTGGTAAGACAACAACATTTAAACTGATGTCTGGTTTCATAAAAAAAAGGGAAAGAACTAAAGTAATTGAAGATACAGCTGAAATTGGACTTGAAAAGATATACCCTTACAAGGATGGTTATCACTTTTTTTCGGAAGAATGCCGAATCCAGGGAGACCCCGAGACAGACATTACCATTCAAATGTTAGTAGTTGCGGCCCTTAGACAAACGATTAAGAGGCTTATAATTGGCGAGATACGCAAAGGCTCCGATTTGTTAAGTGTAATTGAGGCTTCTTTGCTTGGTCATCCACTATGGTTTACTGCTCATGGATTAACAGCTACGGAGCTAGCTGAAAGATTTAATATGATGCTTGGTCGCTATATGAGCAAACATGATGCTAATTCTCTTTTATCTAAGTCTTTAAACGTTATTATGATGCAAAAACATTTTGAGGAAGATGATAAACGAAGAGTCTTTGAGATTACCGAGATTGCTGGTATTGATAAGAATGGTGAGCTCATCTTGACTCCAATCTTTGAATATGATTGGGATACTAAAGAGTTTTTCAGGAAAAGTCCAATTTCTGATCGCTTAGTTAAACTCTTTAAACATGCTGAATTACCAAAGGAACAATATCAGAAATATCTAGAGCCAGTTGAATAGGGGATAGGTGTATGTTAGGAATTCTTATTGCATTTGGTATTGGGATAATAGGTTTATTAACTCTTTTTTACTATCAGACAGGTAAGAAAGAAAAGATTGTATGGATTCAAGTCTCGAAAGAAACCTCAAAGTCCAAAACCCCTTTATTGAATCAATTAGATAAGGTTGGGCTTCGGTTTGAGGTATTTATTGCTTGGTGGGCTATAGCAATTACAATAGGATTTATTGCAATGATCGCTTTACAAAATCCAGCCATGATTTTTATAGCTTGTATTGCAAATTATTTCTCAGTAAAAATGTATTTCTTTAAAAAAGAGAGGGAGATCAGGGAGAAGGCAAAGGAACAACTTGGACCAGCACTTCAGAACTTAGGAGCAGCCTATAGGATAACGAAATCTTGGGTTAAATCGTTAGAAACGATAATACCAACGTTGCAAGAACCTCTAAAAAATGAATTTGAACGTGTATATCAGCTACATACGAGTAATGTCCTAATTGGAGATGCGTTTAACGAGATGATGATTCGTATGAAAGTACCTGAAATGAAATTATTTGTAACCATGGCTGAATTATCTCAGACTGTTGGGGAAGGAGCATCAGAAGGGGTCATGGTCGCAGGGTCATATTTTCAGACCAAAAGATTAGCAATGGCTGACTTAGCAAATGCTATGTTATCTGCTGTTAAGGAAAATCGCATGCTAACGTATATTTTTATAGGAATTGTCTTATTTTTCCGGTTGTTTTATGAGGAGTTTTTTGTAGTATATATGAATAATTTCATCGGACAATTACTTTTGGCTATCTATATTGGGATTGCCATTTGTGTACCCATTGTTAGCTATTTTATTATTAAAAAGGAGGCTTAAACAGTGTTATACCTTCTTATTGCAGGGGGAGTGCTAATCGCACTTCTCCTTTTTACTGTCCTTTATGTATTATTTAAACCCAAGCGTACAGCTTATGAAGCATCAATGCTCCTTGAAAAAATTGAATCCAACAACACATGGCATAACCATTTTTACTTTGTTCCTAAAATTTCAGGAGGAATCTTTAAAAAAGTGAAACGGAGTATAGAGAGAGAAATTGAAGAAGCTGCTGATAAAGTTACTCCTGAGCAAGTATTTATTGAGCAGATACTAAACTCTGCAATAATGCTGTTCCTGTTTCTAATCTTATATTTTTGTTTTGAGTCAATGTTTTTCCTTATTCTAGCGATTGCTTTACCTATCTATTTTTTCAATGAGCCAAGAAGAAAGCTTAAGAGAAAAACGATTATGATCAGAGAAAATATTCGAAAAGATACTCCTGATTTTGCTTTAACTGTTAGATTGCTTTTGAAAGGAGGGCAAACACCTGTTGAGGCTTTGAATATTGCTTGTGATTATGGCTCAAAGGAAGGACTAAAAGCTTATGCAAATATGCTAAAACAGGATTTATTGTTTTTGCAACCACACGAAGCCATGCAGAAATTTTCCTTTAGTACTCAAGTACCCGAAATGATCGAATTTAGTACAGCCCTCTCACAATACATGACAGTAGGTGCTGGAAAAGAGGGAGAGGCTATCTTATCCCAACTGGAACATACATTCCGGGAGTTAGACAAAAAGCTAATGGAAAGAGAAAAAGAAGTTCGTCCAGTAAAGATAAAAGCAATGAACTTTCTTATTATGATGGACGGATTCTTGTTTATAACTACCCTATTGGCCTTATATCTGTCTACTACCCTTTCTAAGGGACCAGCTTTTTAGGTGCTTGTAGATAAGATGAGAGATCCTCCAGAGTAGCATTTAGGAATGAATATAAGTTCGTATTTTACATTAAAAATTAGGGGGCATAATGTATGAATAAGAAATTAACAAAAAAATGGAATGAGACTAAGGCGTTTTTTACCAATAATCGTGGCACTGTATTACTAGAAAAGAAAGTGCTATTGGTTGTTATTGTAGTTGGTATTTTAGGGTTAAGTAGTCTGGGTTATCTTTTTTTGAAAGAATATTGGAAGACTACCTCCGATTCAATTAAAAATAATACCCAAATCAATGAAACTGTGGAATGGTAAAAAAAATGAAAGGTCGGTTCTTTGCCGACCTTTCTATTCTTTTTAAGCAGGAGATGATGATATGAGATTGCACCATTTAAAGGAAGTTATTGTTAATGAAAGCGGTACTGTATTACTTGAAAGTAAAGTCCTTATGGTGGTTAGTGTCAGCATGATACTGTTGTTGGGTTCCTTAATGATACCTTGGATTAAAGACTATTTTACCGACTACTCTGACTCGGTTGAAAATGCTGGAAAGAATAGTCAATTCAGGAGTGTGACAATAAAATGAAGAAAAAAAAGCGTTCCAATATTTGTGAACACCTAAGAAGCCAAGATGGATTTTTAGCTATCGAATATATGGTTATTTTTGCGTTAATATTTCCATTTGTTATGCTCCTTCCCGATTTTGTCCAATGGGGGGGAACTACGTAAATGCTCAGGTCATAGTTAATGATACTGCTCAAAAAATGGGTGAGCATGGGGGACAGCTTGAAGGAACCGTGAAGTATATGGAACAAAGATTTGCAAGCTCGGGACTTGATCCAGCTAAATGGGACTTAACTTTAACAAGTGGACCACTATTTAAAGGTGAGGAAGGAATTATTGAAGTTAGTTCTAGCTATCGATTCAAATCACTAAATATTATCGGAGTAAAAGCTGAGTTTCCTTTGAAGGCATCAGCAACATATACTTCTCAAGTTTGGAGTAGATAGAATGCTTATTTTTCTATTGAGTCTTTCAATATTAGCTGTTGCCAGCTGGATTGATATAAAGAAAAGCATTATACCTCACTGGTTAAATTTTTCGGGAATTTTTTTGGCCATTCTTATTCATTTATGGAATGGGGAGGTTATACACGCTCTTTTAAGTGGAGCTTGTATTTTTATATTCACTGTGCTTCTTATTCTTCTAATAGGAGATGGAATAGGTGGTGGAGATATATGGCTTATGACTTTCATTGGAATTGCTTTTGGATTGCCTATATCTAACTTCATTATTATGGGCGCCTTCTTATTAGCAATCATTAAAGTAGTTATAACTAAAAGAAAAGAGATTCAGTTTGCTCCATTTGTTTTAGCCAGTTTTTTGCTTTGTATTCCTCTCATAATGAGGTGATAGTGATTGAGAGGTATCAATCGAACGATTAGCAATTTCTAATTGATTTAATATAAGGGGGGAAGGCACGTTTATGTGCCATAAATAATGAGACACATGATTTTTGGTGGAGACATTGGGAACCATGCTTTAAAGGCTGTCTTTGGAAATTATAATCGTTTTTATATGATTAACACGGTAAGAGAAGTGGGAAAAACTAAGTCTAGACCCATTATTGGGGAGGATGAAAAGGTAATTGATACATTAGATATAATAATTAGATGCCCACATTACGAAGCCTTAAATAATAGAAGATTCTGGGTTGGAAACAACGCATTGGGTATGGATGAGTACCAGACGAGTGTTAAAACCAAAAAAACTGAGAATGATCTCATCCTGGTCCCTTTGTTGGCAGCCATAGCTCTTCAAGCCAACCATAGTAAGGAAGAATTCATTGCTGAGGGAATAATAGGTCTTCCGATGCTTGAATACATTAGTGGGAATGAGAAAGAGAGTGAGAGAGAGAAGTTTAAAAATAAAATAACTGGTGAATATGAGATTGAGTTTGTAACAACTGCTTCTCTAAAAGGCTGGAAGGTGAAGTTTAAACTAATACCTCATCTAAAACCCGAAAGTTTACTTGTAATTTTAAGACAAATGATAGGTCAAGATGGTAGACTTATTCGACCTGAATGGAAAGGGCAATCAATGGGGAGTATTGACATTGGCGGTTTTAGTACCGATGTTGGTATCATTGATGAAAATCATAAACCAGATGGAAATTTATGTAGAGGGTTTCAGTTAGGAGCTGCTACTGCATTAGATGAAATTAGTAAGGCGATCGCTAAGAAGTATGATTACGAATTTCCTAGACATATGATTGAAAAATTCATTAATAAAGATAATTGTCAAATGAGGATTGGAGCTAAGGTTATTCCCATTAATGATATTGTCGAAGCCAATTTCAGAGCTACATCAAATCAAATATCACTTGGTATTATTGAGCTAATGAAGAATCCAAAGGCATCACAAGTAGCACGTTTTTTTGTTTTCGGTGGGGGGGCCGTAGATTATCAGAAGTATCTTAAAGACACTCTGAGTTCAAAAATTATGAGCGAACTCATTTGGTTAACGGAAAACCCAGATGAAACAGTTTACTATAATGCATATGCATTCTATTTCATGATGAGAGCTATGAAAGAAAGAATGACTAAAATTACTGGATGAGGTCTGAGAATGTATGACAAAAAAGAAAGTGTATGGTGTAGGCAGCATAGCGGGTTTTCGAATAGGTAAAAATGATGAAAAATTAGCTGAATGGTTAAATAAACAAGCGAATGTATCTGATGTGGTGAAGCAAATAATATATGGCCACATAGACCAAATAGATATGTTAGAAATTCTCAAACGCATAGAGAGTAAAATTGATGCAGGTATGTTTCATCCTAATGCTGAACGGGATCAAATAAATAATGAGAAGAATACTGAAAATGTAGATGAGATTTCTCAAACTGAGGTGAGTTTGGATAAGAATAGTCAAAATCTATTAGATGGTTTCTTTGATTTCTAAGTTAAACACGAAAAAGGTCGTACCAGTAGGTATATAAGAATATATCCAGGCCTATTGTTTAACAAATTACATGACACATCTTTGTCTAACAAATAAAAAAGAAATGATTAGAAAGGCACTGTCCAATAAGGCTATTAGTGTTTAACAAGTAAGGGAAGAGGGTACGCAAGCTTAGTGAAATATTAATTATAAGAGCAGTTGTTGAACGGCTTAATTCCTTATTTACAATGGGATTGAGGCTTTTTTTATTTCGTCTTGTTAAACAAAAATGATCAGAAAGTAGATTGTTTAACAAAATAAATGAAATTGCCAAAAAGATCATGATTGCGGTTGCTAATTACTCGTTTAACAAAGTGAGGTGCTTTATGAACAATGATATAAGGGTCTATAGTTTCTTTCGAGAAGAGATTGTTGAGAAAAAACTAAAATTGGAAGAAGCAATAAAGCACTTGGAATTAGTGAAATGTACTATGATAGATCAATTGCAGGAATTTATTGCTATGGAGGAAGATACTTATGCTAAGCAAATTTCTATGATTGAAGATTTTTCTATCGAGAATGGTATTTTTAAGTTTTGTATCAACGGAAGATTGCCCCATTTCGACATTGAAGACGCTAAATATAAACAAAAAATAAGAGATCATTATCAACAAAAAATAATTCAATTTACGAACGTTTTTGATATCAATAGTCGAGTGTCCTACAAAAAAGCTTTTATTTACCTTATCCATTTCTTCAGAAATGAAGTGCCCCGTGATTTAGATAATAGAAGTAAAAAATTTATATTTGATGGTATCAGATATAGCGGAATCATCAGAGATGATTCATGGAAAAACATATCATACATGGAACGCGGGTTACTCGATAGCAACCGTGAGAGAGTCGAGATATGGATTGGTGAAGAAGATAATAATATTGAGATTATTAAAATGGTAGAAGAAAAATACATCAAGAAATAGATGAAAAATGGTATATAAACAGTGCCTCAAAAGGCTTGATCTAATACATCACCATTTATATACCATTTTTTCTTGCTGTTTATATACGTTTTTTGGCTCGAAAACCTTGCTATTACAACGATTTTTTAATATTTGAGATAAAATCCCCATTTATATACAGATAATGGCGACTGTATGGCTTAAGTAAAGGGTTTTAGCCACTTTTCCTGGACAAGACCCAAAAACCAAAGTATTGGAGGGTCATGTCCAAACATGAACCGAGAATACCCGGAATGGATCGAGCAATTTATTGCGAGTGAGATGAGGAAAAACAGGCAGTAATTTCTGAGAATGAAGATGAAGGGTGGTGTAAATTGATGAGAAATCCAAAGGCTGAAAAAAAGGCTAAAGCTGAAAGTCCTAAAAAAAGATCATGGGCAGCAAAAAGATTGACTCAGAGGGACTTAGAAATATTGTTTGGTCTGCATAAAATGAGAACCTTAACAATAAAACAGATACATGATACGTATTTTTCGAACAATGGAAAAGGATATACGTATTTGCGGCTACATCAATTAAAGGTGGCAGGACTAGTTGAGTGTTGGCCGCTGGTTAATGAGGAAGGTAGAAAAAATGGAGCTTGTTATTCTAACACTGATAAGGGGATTAAAATACTGATTGGAAGAGGGTGGATTGATTCTAATGGTTCACAAAACAATACCATAATAAGGACATCGGCTAAGAATCGCCCAAGTAAAAGAATAAGGCAATCAATCATTGAACGTAATGGTATATTTTTAGCTTTAGAAAATGTGGGATGGGAATTTATCGAACAAAGAGACTACAAGCGTATAAGAGGTTTAAATAGGGGATCAGTAATAAAAGGTGGTATTAAAAGCATAGATGGAAAAGAGTATGCTCTGTATATTTTAGAAAAAACTCCTAGAGAATACACCTTAGAGAAAATAATCTTTGAACTTAAGAACTCAAGTCTTAGAAATATAATAATCCTTATGAAGGGAAGCCGTTACTATAATCAGATTGTAAATGATAAACAGATAATTAATGAGGAATTGAATATCCTTCCTTTTAGAATAGGGGTTAAAATACTTAAAAGATTTCCATCAGAGGCATCGATTGTGAAATTATTCACTTATTTAGGAGATGTATCTATCGTTAGGAATAGGCATATGTTCGGGAAATACG
>CP033462.1 GCA_007833815.1 Brevibacillus laterosporus
GATATATTTGCTTTTTTAGCAATCTTAGCCTGTGTCCATCCTAAGTTTTTTCTGCAAGATATCAATCTATTTAAAGCCATACTTACACCTCACAACCTGCGCCTTTGTATACATTGTAGTTCCTATTCGGAACAAAAGTCAATGCACTTTGAAAAATTTTTGTTTCTTTCAGGAACACTATTAGGTAAAATAAATATAACCTTACAAAGGTTATACTCTTAACATAGCAAGATTAATCTTGGATTATATTTCTCAGGAGTGAAGAGCATGGAGAATAAGTTTGCTGAACGTTTCAAAGCCCTACGTGAACTCAAGGGCTGGACTCAACAAGAGGCTGCTGAGGCTTTGGGCATTACAAGACCAACTATAGCGGGATATGAATCTAAATCAAAATTCAGGGTTCCGAGAGAAGAAAACCTGATCCATATCGCAAACGAATTTGGAGTTTCTGTGGATTATCTGCTTGGGAGAACGGACGAGCCACAATCTAACAAAAATACTTGGGATATCCTATTAGAAAATAACTCATTCACTCCAGAAGAAATACAGATGATTAAAAAATTCCGTTCCCTCCCAAAAGAAAAACAAAACGCAATTCGAGAACACATTAGAACCTCTTAGACATGCCATCTCCTTCACGGGACAGTGGCGTGTATTTTTTTTATTTGCTCTTTAGCTTCTTCATCTGTCCTACTCTTTATAATAAGAACTCCCAATTGCAAAATTTCAGTAGCTGTCAATTCTTCTGTCGTTTCCATAGAATTTTGAATAGAGTTGCTCATTAGGCTTCCCCCTTGTCTCTTTTTGCATGGTGTGATTTTAATTATACTATGAGGGGCGCGTTTTTGAGCTTTCGACAAATTGTATGGAAATTCGACACGAAAAAAGCCCCTTATAAAAGGGGCTTTAGTAACAAAAAAGTTATTATTAAATAATTTCGGTCTACCAGTCAGGTGCGGTGGAGTACTGGGTGAAATATGTTGTGGCTTTTTTAGCGCTAAACTGAGCTGATTCCTCCGCGCTGGCCATTGAAGACATTAAAAGCAAAGCGAATAAAACTAGAGAAGAAGCGAATAGTTTTTTCATGTTACAAACCCCTCTTTCCTTTTTGAATAACCATGTTCAATAAATCTGTAATAATAAGTTGAGAATCAATACCTATCATACTCTTGCCAGAAGCATACAAACCTGTAACTTGAGTTGCATTAAGTTTGTACAACAATTCCATACTTTCCAAAAACTCTTGTTGCAAGCCTAATTGTGCAAAGATACGCATACTTCCCAAGAGAGCTTTTACAGAATTTTTTACTTCACCTAGTAAAAACTCCACTCTCCCCTTATTACGTAAGTATAAACCATAATACAGTTCGTTAAAAGGTCCTTTAAGGTTCTTACTCTCTAAAATTTTATTAACTATCTCTTCAAAGCAGTACAGTTTTCTAGCCTCGTGCATATTGTTGCTCTTAATATATAACTGCATTAGCTCATTAATAGCAACAATCGTATTATGATGAAACTCATAGTCCTCTAAATATTTTTCTAGTAAAGGTATAGCTCGACCCACATCATTTCTTCTTGCATAAACAATTGCTTTATCTATTTTGTAGTAAGAGCTTTCATACTTATTAAATTTTAAAGCGTACTCCTCCAGAAATTGATCTGCTCTATCAATGTCCCCGATATCTATTAAATTATTATAAAATGCATGGTAAGCTTTTTCCTTAAAAACTGTATCTCTAATAGTGCTATCTAGAACTATCTTTCCTAGAAATTCATTACTTTCATAAGGTTTTTTTATGATTAAAGCATGTACCCCAACTTTATAGTACGCTATTACACGATTTTCTTCCGTTAAGAAATTCGAAACTTCAATCAATCGCTTCCCTAGGTAATAGCTATTGGACATATCCTTATCACGTGCAATGAGATATTCCTCAAACATGGCGGCTGCCATGATATCGCATTCCTGATAACTCATTGCATGTTTCCCTAAAACCGAATATAGTTTTTCAGCACTACTAATAGAGTTGGTTTCCTCCGCAATATTTAAGACATCAATTAACCCTTTTCGTACATCCTGTCCTAATGTCACGTATTGATGTACAACTTCGGTTAAAAGACTCTTAGATGCTTCAGGTAAAACTCGAATCAGTATTTCTTTTACACATTCTTGATTTTTTTGAATCGGTACAACTTTTCCAACAATTTCGGTAAACGGAATAACTAATGATTTCGCTACTTTTTCGACTGTTTCAAGTTTAGGGTGGTTTGTCAGATCACTTTCTAGCCTGCGTAAAGCTTTTTCCGAGATGTTTGTTTCTTTTTTTATATCCGCTATAGACTTGCCACATTTCTTTCGGTAGGTGTGAATTAACTGACCTAAGGTACCACTACTCACAAAAAATCTCCCCTTCTGAAAACGAAAAGCTCCATCACCGGTTTTCTGGTGACAGAGCTTTTTCCATAAGGAAAACTTTCGTCCATCAGCTAAACTTTTGTCAGTAACTGAATAATAACTAATGACAAAAATTTGAAAACTCGATACAATATGTACCAAGCAAGCTGACGGGTACGAAAAGTGCCTCTGTTCACCGAGGGCGAGTCGGTGGTCAGACTTACCAGGACTGGGGAGTCCTCGGTAAGCATGTTGGCTTGCTTTTCATTTCCGATCAAATTTTCTTTATCTTAACAAAAATTAACTTTATAAGCTAGCCTTATTTATGAAAAATTTGGAATAGATATGATTTAAATTCCATCTTTTCCCTATAAAAGGACTAGTTTGTTAAGAATGGATAAACTTTTGTTTGATCGATTAAAATATAACACTGAAAAATTAAAAACTCTGTCGAATTTTGCGGTTGTTCAGCAACTATTGTCCGCGGACGATTTATCTTGACTTTATAAACAGCACGCATTATAATGTTTACCCACAAAAATACCAAAAAGGGATCGCCCAATTTAATCTGGACGGTCCCTTTTTGGTATTCCTAAGTGTTCTATTTTCTTGTATTTGGGTCTTGAGACTTCGGCATATGAACCATCTTCGAAGTACACTCGGATTGAAAAAGAATCATCTACTATATATTTTATTGCGTTTATGTTTACAACATTTACAGGATCTAATTGCATGAAACCGAACTTTTCCCACTTTTGGCCAACATCCTCAAGAGTCGTTAGTCCGAGAAATTTTCCTTTATTGGTGTGATATTGTAAGATTCCATTTTTAGAGTTCTTTGGTCTGAAGAGGTCAACCTTATTGACCTCTTCAATTTTAAAATCTTCAATTTCATTGGTTCCAAAGCGAATGCCCGAAAACATTGTCATAGCGTACACTCACTTACTTTTTTAATTCTACTGGTACTTCAGGGCTTCCGATTGTGAACTTGAAGCTAACTACATAGATGCTTGCGAGTGCAGCAAAAAATTTAGATAGTGTAACTGCCGTTTTGTTTGTCATGATGTCACCTCCTTTTAGGGATTAATAAAATAGATTGAACAAAGAACGACAATGATAATATCGGAGAAATAAATAAAAAATTAGAGCAAACAATTAGAAATGAGATCACCTTGAGTAATAAATGTTTCTCCCTTGGCACTTTCACTCCGTCGTAGACGTTGTTAGGAGCTAGTAGCAATACTAGGAGTCCTGAAATAGCAGTTAATACAGTATTGACTATAGAGGTCATGGGAATGTGAGGAATAATCGACATGATACCTACTGTAACCACTGCACACCCATCTAATGACTTTAGATGGTATCCACCTGAAAACGCTCTCAGCAACATAAACGAAAACAAGGCTATTATTGTTTCAGCCAATCTCCCAAATAAATACCCAAGCAAAATTGAAAATATCAAGACCACCAAAAAATTGATGGTCACAGATATAGAATAGGTTAATACAGCGACGCTACTTGTTTGAGCAGGATTTGCTTTATTAATTAGAGTAGCGATTTTCTTTGAAATTTTTTCAATCATCATAAATAATCCCGTTTCCTTAGGAGCCAAAGCAGAATAGCAAGTGGAATTAATACGTATGCGAGTATGATGAACGTATTAGCTTGACTCATAATTAGCACGTATAAAACCGTTGTTAGAACAAAGACAGTTAACCCTACTGCTAAGATTAATAAGTATGATAGTTTGTTCATTTCTGGCTTATAGGTCATGCTATGTGGAGGTTGAGATATAAAGCTATAGCCTAGATTTAGAACTTTCAGCAGCCACGCAACCAACACTACTAAAACATCTGCAACAAACTGTATGATAAAAGTTCCTAGTTCTGTGAATTGGCCTAAATCGTTTAGATTTACTAGGCTAGTTTTTAGTAACAAGGACAGTGCTACAAATTGTATTCCCGTAAAGGCTATACAACCAGCAGCTGTGACTAATGTAGCCTCGTATAATCTAAACTCTAACATGTGCCTAAAAAATATAACTAGTGCTATGTACTGTATCCCAGTATCATATTGGGGTATGTCTAGTACCACCCTGTTAAAATAAGAAATTAGTGATAATACACACGCAATTAGTAAAAAATCTTTCAGGTAGTAACGAACAGGAAACCGGAACATCTTAAAAGCGATAATCATGATAGCCATTTGGTCCAGTACACCAAACATAAGATATAACAAAATATCCATAACATTTCCCCGATGCTGATTTTTTCACTTCGATTAACATTTTACCTCGCGTATTGTTCCTAGTCACTTATATATTTCTATTGAAACATATAGTATGGTTTAGAAAAGCAATAGGAACAACTAGTATGATCAATATAATCAAAAAAAACGCACCCTTTTGGATGCGTAAAGTCTTGTAGCTTTATATTATTTTTTCTTAGCAGGTTGTAGATCGATCAGAACAGTCTCCCCAGCCGCAAATGCTACCCCGCTTGCTACTTTCAATTTCAATCCCTTAGCATCCGCCGGCATATCAAACACCACTTGTCCTTTAGCAGATAGCTTAGGGTTTACATTTGCTAGAAAGAAGTTATTTTGTTGATTCGCATAAAGGTTAGCCTCTGGATCTGGATCATAAGTAGTTCCATCTGCATCAACTAGATTAAACATTGAAGAATCAATCATACGCGCTTCTTTATCCACGTTTTTTACTTCTAAATCAATCAAAATGTATGTACCTTGAGGTTTTTTGTTCATAAATTCATTACCAACTTGCTTAGCAGTGCTAGTTTTTTTTGCAACTACTTCAAATTTCCCTACAGCCACTTTTTCATTTAATTTCGCCAATGCAGGTTCTGCCTCTTCCTTTGCCTCCGTAGCCTTCTCTTCAGTGGCTAATACAGCACCAGAGCCTGTCTTGCTAACTTCAGTTCCGCAACCTGACATAAATAAAGAACAAGACATGACTGCTATTACTGAAACCATCCCTAACTTGTGAACTATCAAAATTACCAACCCCCACAAAATATAGTAAATTTTAACTAAGAAAAATATACCATATGTGCGGGTGATTGGGAATTGATTAGACTATCATGAACAAAAAAGCATTTGGGAGTGTCCAAAGATTTTCGTAGTTTATTCATGCCTATAATGTGGTATTATAAGTACAGGAATGCATACACTAAAAAGACCGCAGGTGTTAACGCACCTACGGCCATACAATAGACTGTCCCCTCAAAGGGGTCGGCTCACAGGATTTAAAGTGAAGAACAGACTCTCCCCTTAGTTTCCAGGCTCAAGGGAGGGTCTATTTCTTTTTGATCAGTGTCAGAATAGCAACGACCACGCCTATAAGCGTTAATGTAAACACTCCGAAGTTAATTGCTAGGTTAATTGCATCAACGACTGACACCATGTTCTCACCCCCTCTCCACGAGGATATAGGAGTGAGCCGCCGCCCTTGAGAAAGCCGAATCTATTGTATTAAGGAAGATTATACCAGAATAATTTGATTAGCATAACAAAAAAACGCACCCTTTCGGATGCGCTCTTTTTATTTAGGAATTTTGCCGTGTGGATCTCTAAAGTTTGTGACGACAATGCTATTACCAAAATAATCGGTTACTAGAGTGGCGGTGAAATTGACCGTACTGAACGTTCCAATTTCTTTAAATTTATACACCTTAGCATTATTCCAGGTCCAAATTTCCCCTTGTTTTTGGGGAGGAATTTTCACGGTAAATGTATCTTTAAAGGTGAATTTTTCTGCCCATTTCTTTCCTACCTCTGCCTTAAAAACCTTTTCAAATTCCCCGCCCACAGTTATTGACGTTTCGGAGAATGACTCTCTCTCCACTGTACGTACCCATTGAAAATCCTTTTTTGTCCTATTTTCTGTATAGTCCACTTTATAATCGTATTTCATAGGCCCGACGTAGTCTACATATCCATAAGTATCAAAAAGCGCTGGCTGGATACCTTTTCTTTTTTCACTGTCTTTAGCAGTTTGATCCTTAATGGCGGATTCTTTTTTAAATCCATTTTGCTCCATGAATTTTTGTGCTTTATCAGGATCATCGATGTAAATAACAGGTACTCTTTCCCCTTTTTCACTTGTGATGTATTCAATCTTGTCTGGTACAATGCTGCTTTCGCTCAATGTAGCTGGTAACTCATTGGCTTGGACATTATTACCCATCCAAGGCATCGTAATTCCAATTGATAATGCTGCCACTAATGATAAACTTACTAGCTTTTTCACAATACTAATTCCTCCATTTTTGTAAAATTTAATCATTTTTATATTAGCATACAATAATTGGATATTCCAAATCATTTGTAGTATTTTAAATATAAACAGCATTAATTTAGGAGGAACCATTTCATGTTTAAAGTAGGTGTTGCTTTTCTTTTTGGAGCGTTTTTTCAGTTATTTTTGGCGATGGTTTGGGGTGAATGGTTCGCGTTAGAAGAATATAAATTTACTAAAGCATACTACAATCACCCTTTAGATTCGTTCTATACACTTTTCTATTGGGAATTAGCAATAAGTGCCGTAATAATTTTGATGTCTTTCTTAATCAAAAAAGAGCCAAATTGACACTCCCACACCTAAAGAAGTGGGCTTTCCCGTTCGGAAAATCTGTAAAATTACTCACAATTGTGGATATCAAAAAACAAAAATGCGCCCTATAACCCGAAAAGAACGGGGGGGGGCGCATTTTTCTCGTATATTCCTGTGAATCTAGCAAAAAAGTTATACACATGTGGACAAATCTTCCGAATCAATGGTAGAATGGGGTCAATAAAAAACGATTCGGAAATGAAAAAAAAGCCACCGGGATCGACTGGAGTTGGCGCTCCTATCGATTCTGTCCAACCGTCTAGACACGGTGAACAGGCAATCCGAAGATTACTGGTCCCATATGGCTCTTTGTCCATAGAGTTTATAATAGGCTGCCATCAAAGCAACCTTTCTTGGCAACATTATAACATCTCTATTGACTATAGACAACGGAAAAACTTGGCTTTTTCTGTATGGTGTTCGCCATTTTTCTAGGATTTACGCAAGCTTTCGTATAAATACGTGAGCCCTGTCACCCAAATAAACCGGTGGCAGGGCTTTTTTGATCTCCGAAAAAAGGGAGAGATAGAGATGAGTACCAGCAAATTGAGCTTTACACAAGGAGCATCTAAAACACCAAGGAATGAATTAGATTTACCCCAATTGCATTTTGTCGCAATGGATGATTGGGTTGATAAACTAGGTGACACAGCATTTATTAGCTGGTTGAAATTCTTTACCTGGTGCGATCGTTCAGATAAAAATCGTGAACACGATGCGATCCCTAACAGTATGAATAAACTAGCAAAAAAACTTGGAGTAGGAAAAGACACTTTATACAACAAAATCATAAAACCTCTCTGGAACTATGGATTGATTGATCTAGAGCAAGTAGTAAAAGCTTCAAATACTTATGTAAATATTATCGTGTACAAATACCCACAAAATACTAAAGCTTTAAAAACAGAACCTTTAAAACAGATTCGTGATTATGAAAAAGATTACAATTCAAAGGCTCGTGAAGATGGAAAAAAAGGTGGACGTCCTAAAAATTCTAAATCAAAGGTGGTTCTAGATGAGAACCACCCCGGTTCTGAAATAGAACCACCCCTGGTTCCAGATGAGAACCACCCTGGTTCTGAAATAGAACCCAATAATAAAGACTTAAATCTATCTAATTCTTATAAATCCTTATCTAATCTTTTAAATAAATATCTATCTAATCTATCTATGAGCGAAAAAGTTCGCGAGTGGATTGAAAAACAAATTCTTTTAGAAAGATTGACGGATGGACGTAAACTAAAAACTATTTGTGATATTTATTTTGAATTGATAGATACTCACGAATTTACAGATCAAACGTTTGTAGAAGTATGTAATCGCGTATTAGATACAACAGCCAAAACATCTTTCAAGGGACTTCTGCGAAAATCGATGCAAAATCATATGAATTTAGTTACAAGTCCAAATGTTCCTCACCCAAAGACTATTGATGAAATTGCGATTCCAGAAAATCTAATCGAGTTGCATACATTGACAAAACCTATTATTGACAAGATAAAAAATACGGATCTTCCGAAATCAGAAAAATGGAATCAGGTCGTTTCAAAAATTCAAGAAGAGACAAATTTGTCTTGGGTAGAAGCCAAATTGTTAGCAATGGATTTAAACCAAGTGACTAATGACTTGCCATAGCTAACACTATGAAAGGCTGAGTTATCCACAAAACTCATACTCTTACACTGTGTAAGGGTAGGTTATCCACAGATTTTATGCCCTTACACAGCGTAAGGGTGGGTATACCCTCACAAGATGTTTAGACTATAGTTATCTTGGCGATCCTTCTAACATCCAGACGATTTAGAAGGGATTGAAACTTATGGCTAAATGCAAATGTTGTGGGAACAAAACGACTGATAAAGGTCTCAGTAAACGAGAGAATCACTGTATTTCGTGCTATAAGCAATGGAAAGCAATTGGTAAAAATATTGCTAAATACGGGGCCATGTTGCGTTAATCAAAGTACATGTACTGTACTCTTTTGTCTACAATGACTGGGTTGATTTTATGACGAGGATTCTTGTTGTATTTGGTTTGCAAGTACCTCACGATATCCGGACTGTTAAGAGAAAGCTTTAGTATCTCTTCAGCTAATTTTGTTTTTGTCATCTCGCAACTTAAAGCTAATTGTTCAAGCTTATTATGGGTGTCTGTATTAAGAGATGGATTTACTCGGATTTTTTTATCTGAACGAACCTTACGAATAGGCACCCATTGTTTAGTATCCATTTGGCTACTCCCCCACTCTGCTTTGAAATTTTATTGGGTGAAATCTGGACTTATCTCAGTAACACATTTACAGAGTTACCTGGTTACACTGCTACATCGTTACATTTACGGTGTTACACTGTAACGCTTTTACAAGATATATATGCCCAAGTAAATGTGTCTATTCCTACAAGTGTCATCTCAACTCCGAGTGGAGCAACACCTCTGCTTTTAGACCATCAAGAGATGCTCGTAAGCCCCTTCTGCGGTATTCGGTTGTAGTCACGAATTGAATCGTGGGGAACTGGCCAAATCGTTTCTGGAATAATCCACTGTCTCGCAGTTCTCTGTACAAATTTATCTTCTGCCGATTAACAGTCATCGATTGCGTGGAATCAACTTCAAGAAAAAAGTACTGCTCACTTTTCTGGTATAAGGCATCCGGAACCAGTGCCTTTCCCTCCCATTTGATGGCTTGTTCCTGCTTCCATAATCGAGGTCGAGTCCAAATGTACACTTCGTTCCTAAGAAGCGTGTGCGGGGCTGTGAGCGTCTTTCTGCGTACCTTTTTTGACCCGATAGCTTTCCTTCCACTAGCTGAGAGGTAGTAGACTGACTCATCTAGTCGAAAAGAATGTAAGGTATTGCCCATGTCTGTTAAAATGCGATGAGTGTTTCGCCTGCTACCTAACCCATGAAGGCGTTGGATCTGGCTCGTTGTAAGAAATCCTAGATCATCCAAGGACGATAGTATCTGCGTCCAGCGAGATTGCTTCTTGATGGTTGCTATGTTCATCGACCTCTCTCCTCTCAACATTTTTCAGGAGCTCTTTTGCTTCTTTATAGGACAAGAAGAATGTTTGTATTTCACTGTCTTTGCCCTGCTGGAAGATGGCTCTACCTGGTATGTCAGGTAGATCGAACGCCTTTTCGTTGTCTAAGATGATTCTGGATTGAATGCTGTCTCTGGTGCGGAACGCTATTGTTGTGACCACAACGATATCCAGGATTGCGTCAGAGAATGAGTACACACCTAATTTGAGGACGATTCAAAAAATACTCCTAGCATTACGTAAAGTGGACTCTAGAGTAAATCAAAATGACTTCTGGAAGTTATAAAGATTAGGATAAATATTCTGCAATATTTGGTTAGTATTTGTGTCTATACAGTTCTCCGATAATAGCGTATAAAACGTAGCTAAATTGAGGTATGTAGGCGTGTGTAGGAACATGTGACCGTTAAAAAGCTCATATTAACAGTCTTTTAATCAATTTATCCTATATGAAACAATCGCCAATGAAACGTTACTATATAGCCTTGCGCTCCTTGTTGTGCAGCAAGGTTTTTTATTGTTAGCAATAAAAAAGAACGGTAATCCTTTTGCTTGGATTTACCGTTCTTTCGTTTTTGCCATTTCGTTGGCTAGGTTATCTTCAATATATCGCTGTACGAATAATTCGCGTTTGCCTAGATCCTCTTCTTTACCGAAGAACCCCTTCTTACGGTAGCGCTCCCCTTCAGGAAGCCGATTCCATTCATCCTGGGCCTGTTTCTTTAAGCGATTCGTGACTTCCAGCTCAGCCATGCGTATGTCGAATTGAACTGTGCGTATCATAGTGCGCATCTCAGCTTCGTTGTTTTGAGTAGATGCGGTAGCCACTTCTTCAAGTGCTTGTTTTAGCTCGCCAATTTGGCTCAGCTCATCCCTCATCTCGCTTAACTGATGTTGTGTGGCATGAACACTTTCAGGTAAAAGCTTGATCTCTTCTCTCATTTCGGACAATTGTTGCTGCGTGCTATGTACGTCTCCTGGTAAGAGTCTTAAACTCCCCTTCAATTCTTCCAACTCTGTTCGAGTGCTTTTCAATTCCTCAAATAAAATCTGATTTTGATTCAAAACTTCTCTATATGTATGAGCCATACTTTCCATTAAACGTTTGAACTCTTCTGGATCTGCTGGCAGGTCTACGTTTGCTTTGCGTTTACCCAACAGCTCTATATCCATCTCTACCCTATCTTTGAATTTATCTACTACCTGACGTGCTGCTGTATCTACTCTCATACGGTTTACGTCTTTAAGCTCCACGAACATAGCCATTGCCTCTATATCAATGTCTCTGTATGCCCTCTGGCCTCTATCATCCAACTTGAATTTATATCCCTGCTCTTCCAGAGCTTCTGACCAACGATACATGGTCGTAGTTGTTGTATTAAAGTGTTTAGCCATTTGATGAGTGAAATAGAATACTGGATGCTCCACGGTCAATCCCCCTTCCTTAAGATAAATTTAACATAGAGTATTGTATCTTGTAATTGGTTATTGAATAAATGATGTGGTCTATTTAGTGATGTTGATATATCTTACAAGCTCATACATCGTTGTAAGTACGATCTTTTTCTAGGAAAGTCAAATAAAGTCAAAATGATAGAGTGCGCTTTTGATTATGGTACTATGATTCATTTTGTTTTCGTGAATGTAAGACGCTGTATATTTGTCTTACAAGGTCATTCAAAGAAAATCTTGCCAAAAATATGGTTGGTATTGTATGATTTAGACAAGAACATTGTGTAACACAATAACGTTACGTAAATGAGTTACATAATATAACATAATATAAAAACTAAATTTGAATTGCACAGTAAGAGGAGGGGAGTGCGTTTGATTTTCGCTGATGATGTAGTCGCATATATTTGTGATAAGGTGTTAAAAGATGCGGCTCTTGATGTATTTTACTTAGTAACTCTTAATCCGAATGGGATATCAAAGATAGATATCTTAAAAGAATACCAAAATCGGATGGGATTACAGTTATCGCCTGATAAGTTATCTCAAAAATACAGATCCACGGTAGAAGAAGGGATAGCAGTTTTGTTGGGAACAACTTTTATCGATTACTATCCAGATGGAACTTCTTTCAAATATTTCTTAACAGATAACGGAAAATTGGTAATACCTAAGATGGGGCGGATTCTAAAAGAAAACCCGGATTTAGTGAAGACTAGCAATATCATTGCTAAAATAATGGAAGGGGAGACAAAACAATGAGTAAAATTACAATTGATAATGTATGGGATTTGGAAAGCTTCGTTAAACAAAAGGGGGCCGACCTTGGAATTAAGTTTGGTTTTATCGGGATTGGCCAAGGTGGCGGGAAGATTGTAGATACCTTCGCTGGCATCCGTAACCCAATTAATAACGAACCAGCGTATCCTGTGCTTTGCCTTAATACAAACATGGGTGATTTAAAATCTTTAAAGAATGTAGATAAAAACAACCGCGTCTCATTAAAAGGGAAAGAATTCGAACGTGGCGCTGGTATGGACCCAAGTAAAGGGAAGTTAGCCGTACAAGCGAATGGTCAAATTGTGTTTAATGAAATTAATCGAGTTTTGAAGGATGCTGATGTAATCGTAGTGGCTGCCTCTTTAGGCGGGGGGACCGGTACAGGAGCTATAAATATGGTTATTGACGTAGTGGCGGACTTCGTAGGAAAGCCAGTTATGGCTATTGTATCACTACCAAATCCGCACATTGACGAGAATCTTAATGCATACTATGCGCTTAAAGAACTTACACCTAAACTCCAAGAAATGAGAAAAGATAAGCAGGGGAATACTTATCGAGTTCTAGAGAACCTTACGATTATTGATAATAAAAAACTAATTGAGGATCACCTAGCTGATACTGATTTGGATAGTAGTATCTCATGGGACCAATATTCCAATTACAAGGTTGCAAGTATCCTCCATGAATGGAATGTATCAACGACGCTAGAATCTGACAAAACATTAGACGCAGAGGATTTTAGAAACAAATTATTATGTAACGGTGGTGTACTTACTTACGCAAAGAAGCGAATCAATCTGCAAGAGAATGCTTTGAAGAGCGAGAATGATTTAATTAACGAAATCGTATCCACATACCGTGAGAAAAACGTATTGGCAAATGGTTTTAATTATTCAAAAGATGCTCGCGCATTTGGGCTTCATGTAGTTATGCCAAAAAGTAAAGAAGATTTGTTAAACATAAATACATTAGAAAAAATCAATAAGCGTATTCAGGAAGAGCTACCTGGTGTCCCAGTGTATTACGGTAAATCTACATGGGACTCTAAGCATGCACTTGTGTATACTCTAGTAAGTTTGCAAGGATTGCCTGAACGAGCGAGAAAATTGGAAGAAGAATCACAACAACTAGTCAAGGAACAGCAAGAACGTGAGAGTAAATCATCTGGTTTTGATCTCGGTGGGGAACTGAGTTTACCAAACCCGTTCAAAACTACTACGAGATCAAGAAGTGTTTCGGATGTCCCTGCGAACCCGTTTGCTTCTCGCGATGAAGTAGCTAGTACCACAGATGATGACGAACCTTTTAATCCATTTATGATTAAAACGTAACTGAGGAGGAAAATAAGATGATTCCTCTGGATGCTATTGAGAGTTTGGAAGTTTTTGAGAAGGAAATGCATAAACGGATTTCAGATTTGTATAGGCTATTTCCTTTGCATGTAAAAATGTCATTAGATGAAGAAGAAGCAATAAGTAAATCAAAGGGTGTTACGGAACGCTATCTTAGATACCGAAACTGTGAAGTGTTATTTAAAGTTATGCCATACAGTGATTATATGGTTTCAAAATACTTCCAACTAAGTGAACGAGCAAACAAGCGTTTAGAGCAATATGAATTAATGCAAAAGGGATACAAACGGCTGGTTGAAATTCTTGAGTGGAAGTTTGATATCTTGAAGAGATCTTTGAGTGAGGTTGAGAAAGACAAGTTGTTTTATGCGGAATGCTTGTTACTTAACACCTCATTAGCAAGAGAATTAAGTAAACTCGAAAATCTTGACAGCCCTTCTGGATATATATATTTAATTAAAGAGAAGCAAACTTATACCTACAAAATAGGAAGATCATCCAACATAAAAAATAGACTAGATGTTTTTGGGGTAAAACTACCATTTGAATGGGATATTGTTGCCATTTATAAAGTAGATAATGCTACAGAAACAGAGTCACAGCTTCATGTCCAATTTAAAGAAAAAAGGAAAATGGGTGAATGGTTTCAACTAGATTCCCATGATCTGATGAAATTCTATGCTTTTTTCAGTAAAACTAGCGTTGAAGAGCCATTACAAAGTTATGCTAGCTTTGAAAAAATATTGGAAGAACAAGAACTTAAGTTTAGACAAGAATTAAATGCAGATATAAATGAGACCGATATCTCTAAATTAAAAGACAGGATTTTAGAAGTGATAAATCAACAACCAAATCAACTTTGATCGGTTCTGTTTCTATAAAAAAGGAGGTCTTTTGATGAAAAGCTATCAAGCAAAGAACTTCAAGTTCTTGGACACGCAGAAATTCGGGAATCCTGCTGTGTATTTCGCTGAAAACATAATGAAATCTAGTTGTCTCGTTGCCATTCCTGCATGGAACTGGAGTTATTTAATTGATTACGAAATTGACTTCAAGGTTAGCTTAGGGCAGATGTCCGAATCATTAAAAGGGTACATGTTTGATTACGAGGCAGAAGAGTTTTCAAATATCCTTTATCAGTACGCTTTGAACGAAATGAAATAACAAACACCCCGCCTGGTCGATCTTGGCGGGGGATTGCTGTATCCCTGTTCCCACAGGCAATACATTGTATGTAAGTCTAAGAGGTACTGCTTAGGCTTCTACATCCTCTACAGGTATCCACCAGTAATCTTCATCGTTCTTTAATTTGATCTGTTTAAACGTTGAATCCAACTTCTCTATCCATCCCCAAGCAGATTCAATCACGCCTCGATCTCCTTTTGTTGCTTTCCACCAACTAATTGTCAGGGCATAGTCATACTGACGTGAGTCAGATATCCTGTAGCAAAACTCGGCTAGCTCATCCAGGTTTTAATTTGCTTTTTATTTAGCTTTGAAAGAACCTCTTTTTACAAATTCATCAGTAGTAAAGTGCCATGGATGTATTGTAGTAACTTGAGTATCTGATAGATCATAACCGACTATATCTTCTCCTGCTCCATAATAAAATGCTTGCCATAGAAATTTTGAGCAGTAGTTTGGATTTGTTTGGCTTAATTTTGCAATAGAAATTTTATATTCTGTTACACGACTGTAGTTATTTTTTGCCCATTTTGCAGCATTCGCTGAACTACTTGATCTATACTGGTAAACTTCAATAGTTTCTCCTTTTCCATGTCTGCTCATATAATTAGTAATTGTATCTGCAACCCCACCACCCTTGGTTCCAGTAGCGGGTGTAACATGATAAACTAAGAAATCTGGGCCAATAATACCTACATGGCCTACAATTTGAGTGGACCCACCCAAAGTTTTACTTGAATATAAAACATCACCTACTTTCATTGAAAGGGTTGTTCCTGGATATTCAGGATTTGGAACAGCACTTTCTTTTGCTGCTTGAGCAGAGAAAGGAATAATTAATAGAGCCAAAGTAAAAAAGTAAAATAGTGTCTTTTTTGTTAGATTACCAATCATTTCTATAACCTCCTTTTTTTGTTAAATTATATAATAGCTTTTATTTACAGTAAAATCAATATTTAATTTTTATTGTAAAAATTAAAAATATTTGATATTTAAACCAGCATGCAATAATATTAAATAAAAACAAGTGTGGTGTTTATTGTGAAGAAGAAATTTATTATTCTAATAATAATAGTAGTGGTAGTAGTATTTTCTTATCTAGCTTATTATATAAATACTCGTAACCATATTAATTACCTTGAAGATGAGTTAAAATCCTACTTAATAAACGAAAAGCATTACTCCGAAAATGACATTAAAAGTATTCAGGGTCATCGTGGAAAAATGCCAAAGTATTGGGTAGATGTAGTTTTCAATGATGAGCCTAATATTATTTACAAATACACTGATAGAGATGTAGGAGAATGGCGTCAAATTGAGCCAAGTGCCTCTGACTTAAATAATGGTTTAAAATACAAACATATAGAAAATGAGTCAAACT
This sequence comes from Brevibacillus laterosporus, assembly GCA_007833815.1. NCBI lineage: Bacteria > Bacillati > Bacillota > Bacilli > Caryophanales > Paenibacillaceae > Brevibacillus > Brevibacillus laterosporus. Next base: position 16,220 of record CP033462.1, read on the forward strand.
AAATTACCTCCTTTCGACATAAATACTTACTTCTATATATGGTACTTTTTTCATTTGTTATTAAAAATTGCCCCCTATAAGGGAGGCAATTTTTTTCTGTTATTTGCTAAATTAAAGTAGTTCTCATCTATTTCAAAGCCTGTTATTTTACGGCCAAGCTTGTTTGCCGCTTCAACTGTTGGACCAGAGCCTAAGAAAAAATCTGCTACCGTTTCACCTTCCTGACTACTGTTCAGAATGATACTCTCCATAAGTTTAGCAGGCTTCTCGGTGGGATGAATGGTCTTTTGACTTGCGATTCGTGGTATTGGCCAGATGTCCGTTGCACGACGATTCGAAACACGACGGGCCTTGTTCTTACCCTTTACAGCAAAAATGATAAACTCGTGTTGATAGCGGTATTGCCAGCCCATCCCCATGTGTACTTTGTTCCAGACCAGACAGTTTTTTATGATAAATCCCACGCGCTGCATCCACAAATATAAGAGGGGATACATACGCCAATCGATAAACACATAAATGTGTCTACCAGGCTTTAAAACCCTGTACGCTTCTTGGAGCCATTGAAAAGTGAATCGCTGATAGTCTCGTGGGTGTAGCTGATCGTTTGCGATGATGTTAAATCTAGGCTTTTTCGTCTTGGTTTGCGTAGTGCCACCAAAACCTAGATTGTAGGGTGGATCTGCAATGAGTAGGTCAATAGTTTCGTCTTGTAGGTGTTGTTTTGCTCCAGTTATGCAATCCATGTTAAAGATCATCGTATCAGCTCCCATGATGTAGTAGATTATGTGCGTAGTAGGGAAAAGAAAAAGCCACCCGTTTGGATGGCACTTACTTGAAGCTATTTATTCTGTACGACTTGCCCACTAGCAACGCGCAACTCATCCGCCAACTGCCCAATCCTCACAGCCTTATCCTTCATCCCCATCTGATTATAGAAAGCCCACTGACCTTGTAAATGGCTGATAATTTCATTTGCTACCTCTGGTTTCACTGTTGGTTCCTCCTTGTCATATGTAGCTAAACCATATTTTTCAATCAATCCAATTAGCTTACCTGGATAGTCGGGATCAGTTGCGTAGCCACCTTTGTGGATTGCGTAGCAAGCAGTCTTATAATCAACACCTAGCACGCCATGATAACGTGTAGGCTTGTCTCTCGTACCATTAAGAATTAGCTTAGAATGATCTGCAATAGACTCTCCCCAGTTGTTGTAAGCTCGGAAATTAGCTGTGATGGTCGTCCATTGACCGTTATAATTCTCCTTTGTAGGCATAGCACAAACGCCTGCTGGACCTGTTCCTTTGATACCAAACAAGTTATTCCCTTGCTTAGTTAGTCCACTTTCGCCCCAAGCTGATTCAAGGATAGCCTGAGCGATCGTAAGAGACGCAGGTATCTTTGTTTTCTTCATGTCAGCTACAGCACTTGGCGCGATCTTATCTATAAAATCCTGTGGTTTCATTGCTTGTTCCCTCCGTTGTCCGGTTTTACATAGCTATAAGCTCCCGCAGCCGTTAATCCGACAACCACCGTTGTTAGTAGATTGTTTTTTAATTCCCCAGTTGGCAGAAATACAAAAAGGGCCGAAAACACCATAGCGACCACTGGAGCGTATTTATTCGGAAACCCAAAGCCTTTAGCCACACCAGTAAGCGCCGCAACAATTGCCGCTAATGTAGCAATGTCATAGGTCATATCCATCATTTCCCCTCCTTATGCTTTTGGGAACGTTCTGATTTTGCCTTCAGTTCCGAACCTATAAGTCTCATAACAGATACAGGTACTATCCGCCCCCATCCCGCGCGCACCGTATTTGCTGTTACGCTTACCCATGTGTGGTAGGACAAGCCAAATATGACTCCATAAAAAAGGAATCCAGGAGTCTGTAAGGCAGCGTCAAAAAAATTAGCAATTACGGGTAACAAGAAAACGAATAGAGTACGTGGTATCCCTTTCCTGATTCCATAATCAGATGAATAGGTTTTCTCTCTTTTCGATGCACAAACACCTGTAAGCCAATCTGCTCCAATTATTAGACAGAAGAAAAACAATACTTCCCGACGTTCTGCACCGTATAGAATGTCTACCCACGGGAGGACCACGGCTCCTATAAGAGCAGCAATACCGTTTCCTGGTTTGAATAAGGTTTGAATCTCCATTGTTAGCCGCATGTATCATGCCTCCTCACCCCTTGGGGCAAAAATAAAAGAGAGCCGCACAACCGGCTCCCCATGAAAAAACGCCTCTCCGATTGGAAAAGGCGCTCTATTTTTGTGCTATTTGTGCGGCTAGATATTCCGCTACAGGTATACGGTATGCTTCTGGTACCACTTTTTCTTCCGTGGCACCAACTGGCTCAAGTATCCATCCACCAGACTTGAACAGGATAGCATATACCGAAATCATATATTGTTTAACCATTATTGCTCACCTCCCTTCAGCGATTTCACTTCTTCCTCCAAAGCTGAAATACGATCACTTAGTTGTTTTATAGTCTCTTGAAAGGATACGTTTTGCTTGTTTAACTGCACAATTGCTTCTAAGGCAGATATCAATTCAGGAGGCAATGGCACTTGGTGCCCAGGAGTCTCTACCACACCACCAAGTGTTCCATCTGGATTTCTTTTTATATATTCCACTAGCTAATCACCCCCACTAGCATGACAGCTGCTTCTTTTGCACTTGTATTGGTCCTGCTCAATGTCAGCTTGAACATAACATCTGATTTTGCTGTAGCTACAGTGCTAATCAGCTCATCCTCTGAAATCAAAGTAGTAAGATCAACACTTTCCTTGGTCATGGCTGTATATTGCTCTGGCAGTCCCTTATCTACAAAAGACGCCTCAGCATCAACAACTAGATTGCCTTTTTCTCTCTTTAGCCAAGCAAGGATTTCTTTGGCTGATCCTTTTGGTGCTAGGATTTTATAACGGGCAACAGATTTCTTCATTGGTGTTTCTGTTACGGCATTGTTTACATTGAAGGTCTTAACTGTCGATAGACCAAACTGGTCTGTAGCCGTTATGGTTACGGTGTTGGCTCCAGCTTTAAGATCACTCACTTTAAACGAATACGACCAATTACCACTTGCAACACCGCTGAGCACCGTTTGTTCCGTACCGCTGTTGAGCTTCCCTTTTACCGTGAGAGTATTTCCGTCTGGATCGGATGAAGTACCTGAGAGAGTAATAGAGTCAGGTGGAATCAGACCAGATTGAACAGCAGGGAACGTACCCACAGTGATAGTAGGGGCTTTATTGTGCTTAACGGTAAAAGTACGGGTGACGACTTCAGATTTACCGCCCTCATCGTCTTCAGCCCATATGGATAACGTGTGATTGGTTCCCTCTGCAAGTAATCCTGATACATCTATGGAGCCGTCGTACAGTCTCCCGCCTCGGTAGGTCAGTACCTTTGAAAAAGAAAGAGGCGTGCTACCGTTTGATACTCCGGATTGCGCCGCCCTTGCCGTTCCTGTATTGATTTGGAATTTAGTGGTGACGACGTTCCCGTTGTCTACATCCATAGTACTACCTTGCAGTGTAAGTATTTTACTTTCTGTTAAGACTTGGTTATCTTGAGCTGTTACAGAAATTGTGGGTTTTGTATTTGTTACACCAAAATATGCTTCGGACCAGTAAAACTCATAGGCTTGATTATAAGCCCCAGTGTATTGTTTTGCGGAAACCTCAGCATAATACGCCCCTGGCGGCACCACAGCTTTTGCTATGAATTTGTAGTAGATGCCTTTATCGTTTACAGAGGATTGACTTACTCCGTAAGTTGTCCCTACTTTTACCCCAAAAGAATCGTCTTTATATTTATACCAGTATATATGAGATTGCATTATGCCCACTAATTCTGATTTTTTAAGCCATACGATAAATTCATATTCTTGACCAGGATTGACAGATATTTTCGTTGATCGTATTTCTGTTGAAAAGCTATCTATTTTACCTCTAGTACTGCACTTTACAGCTGTTCCTCCAGTAACCCCAGCACCTGGTTCGCTTTTCAATTGGGAATACATAGCAATAGCTTCTAATCCGTCAGTGCCTGTTGCTCCTGTAGATTGATTGAGTGTAAGTAAATTTGCCACGTTTCTCCCTCCTTTATGCCTGCTTGACCGTAATCGTGTGTGTATTCCAACCACCGATTCTCATCTTCTGCACAGCTGTATCACGATTCACTGTTGATCGTGCGATTATGGCTCCTTTTTTGTAGCTGTTGACCAGCTTAGGAAGGGTTATCTTCCCTGATCCAATTGCTGTAATTGTTTGGTTCTCAAAAGCTACATCATCACAAATCGTAACTTCTTGTCCAACCGTGAAGCCTGTTGTTGAGGCAACAGAAATAGCCACAGTAGAAACACTAGAGGCTAGTGCTGTTGTGGCATAGGTTTTCGTCTCATCCAATTGTAAAACTGGGTCGGTCTGCCCATCATAGGTATCTGCAAATCTTGCCTGTGCTCCTGAGACTCCGCGGCTATCAATGTCTAAATGTGCTTCTATCCGGGAAATACGGCGACTCGCTTTTTCAATCAAAAAGTGGGCATTATAAATCCCATCCTCAATGTAATTCAATCGAATTTCATCTACAGGCGTACCTGCAATCTGTTCCCACGCAGGGATAATGGAAACTGTACCGTCTTCATTTTGATGAAAGTTGTATGTGTTGGGGCGATCAACAAGACGGTTGATGTGGAGCTGTTTTTCATACGCCAAATTATTCACCTGCCTTCCATTGCAGTTCAATCGGTATGCTTAGAGCGATTTCTCTAGGGGGCTTAACAATATTGATTTCATCTTGCCAAACGACTACTCCATTTGAATCTCTAATGATTCGTTTTGTTATCCTACCTGTTCGCGAATCGACTAGACGTAGCAAAAATGTTACCTTTGTCGGTCCTTGGTGAGTCACAAGTACGGGAACGGTCATAAGTTCTCCGTCTAATTCTACTTCCGCGCTGTAGAAAAGGGACTCCAATGCGTTTGTCTGTCGCTCTAGGGCATAGTTTGTTAGCATAAGTCGTTTTCACCTCCGGCATAGAATGCGCCACAATACAAAGGGATGCTCTCATAGATGGGTTCTGAACGATTGGTGGAATAGGTTAATATGTTAGTCAATCCGCCAATGCGAAATGAATGGGCATAATGAGCAAGCTTATTTCTCCGGATATATTCCTCCAACAGTGTTAAATTTAAATGAAAACTGCTGGTCACTGTTAAGTGATAAAGAACCGAATAATTATTATGATTCGGAATAACCTTTGCTACGCCGCTCGATAGGACCCCCAACGCCTTCTCAAAATCTTCCGTATTAACCGGACCGTCTTCCTCTTGCATTCGAGCCAGTAATCGGGATCTACGCGACTCAACATCAAGTGACGGATCAGGAGCAAGACCGTATTCTATTTCTCTATCAGACAAAGTAAGAACTGCTGTCGAAACAGATGATTCTAATTCGACTTGATGAGCAAGGTCATAGACGTAATCTAGCGAATTACCAATGCCATTAAAAAATCGTTTGTTTCCTTCTAATTTAGGGTTGAGCCATCCAGAAGGAAAGAAACTAAAGAGAAAATCTTTAAACCCCATTCCATCACCTTATTTCAAGCTTATTTCCCCAACTATGGCCATTTCATCTTCAGCTAACACCCTATTTTCAAGAGGATGTTCCATGACAAAATCAAGTAAGATAGGGTTTTTCTTTTTCGAGTCTGTCGGTTCAAACGTTTGTTTTGCGGTCGTGATGAGATCCAGTAATCGAATGATACGATCTTTATTAGATGTTTTCTCGATATAGTTTTTTAAATTGTCTATTACGTAAGGAGATCCTGAATTAAGATCAAAGCCAAATGTCCAAACGGTATGGGATAGAGTAACGTTGATTGTTACTGGTTTAGGCCCAATGACAAGAATGCCACCTTCATTCATGCCCGCTGCCGCTTTCTTATCAACAAAAGCTTGGCATCGCTTTATGACTTCCTGATCTGGAATACCGTTAACACCGGTTATGATAATATCGATCGTTCCATTACCTCGACGCAAAGGAATCACTCTAGCTGAAACAACGCCTTGGACTGTCTCTGCCCAAAATTTATAGTCGTCTTCAGCACCACCGCGCCCAGGTCTGCGTTTTCTATCCAAAATTCTTCCACGATAGACTTCCTCATCTTCCAGGTCGGTTCCGTAACTAACTATCTTTGAATCAGTCACGTAGTCAAAGCCTGCTTGGGCAATAAGGTTGATAGAATTGGGTAGCACATTCCCAACTTCACCTTCTTGTTCACATTCAATCAGCACGTTTTCAACGGAGCTCTGACCAGCAACAATTCTCTTGTTTTGGCCTTCTAACACTCGAAACATGATGGGTGGGCTGCTACCGTTTGGCGTTGTTGTTAACAAGAAAAGATCAGGAACAGGCGTGTCCTCATATACAGGTGCACTTTTCCAAATGGTTACAGAGTGAACAGCTTTCAGAGGCTGTTTCCGATCGACACCGGATTCTGACCCTCTCTGGTCCAGTATTTCGCCCTTTGCCCCAAGGGTGGTTATTTGTTCATACACGGATTGGATCACGATAATAATCGCAAACAGAGATTCCCGTAGGGCAAGGATTAAGAACTTGATAAACCACTGATTCGATAAATCCGTAATCACTTTTCCCTCACCCGCTATATAGGTGACAAGTTCTTGTGTGAGTTCATCTTTTGTTGGAAATTTCAATTCTGAGTACCTCCTTTAGAATCTCCATTCCATCTCTTGAGGTGTTTCTTCTCCGCGTATCCGCACCGTTGCTTGTACGAAGATCATGTCTTGCTCAGCGACTTTAACCAAGGAAACGTCACATCGTAATACTTCCTCAATCCACCCGTCACCTACCATCAATAAGCGCTGAGTGACTTCGGATTCGGCTGCTATCTTAGCTGCTAACTTATTTTCTTTTGTAAATGGCTTGCCCAGATAACCTCTTAACGTACTGCCGTACTCAGGAAAGAATGAACTCTCTCCTAAATCTGCCATGCATCGTAGATACGCTTGCTGTAAAACGTTTCGTTCGCCTTCCACCATGACAATTTCGTCACCGTTCCAAACGATTTCGCCATTTGCGATCATTACGTCATTTCCAAAGTCCGTCATTGGTCGCTCACCGCCCCTTGATCAATTAGTCCAAGTACAACGTACTGCTCATGGCCCATTCCAGTAATAGCGCCCACCAATACTTCCTGTCCTGGTTTGTATGGCCATTGAGGATCATGTTCGTCATGTGTGTGTACTCCATCTGGATCGGGGTGGTCTTTGTGTTTTGGTATGGGATAGAAAGTGTCTTTTAACACGCGACACCATCCGGATTCATTGCCGTAGGGTTCCAAAACGACTTTTAGCAAGCGCTCTTCTTCATTGACCCCTGTAATGACCGCGAAGGACAAACTGGATTCTGGTAAAGAACGTCTAGTTGATTCCTGTTGTTCCGAATAAAATCTACTCATCCAAAGTTACCCCCGTCTTCCGCTTCCAAATTGGTGAAATCAATCTCGGCTTCTATCCCTGAATCAACTTGTCCAGAGATTGTTAGCTTTGATGTAAAGTAATCTTGAGATAGGCCAGTGCCTACCCCTCTCAAGGAAATACGCCGATCGATCTGCACATTTGGAAACCAATCTGTTTGAAAGGAGCCGTAGACCTGTGTCTTGGAAAGCTCCTCTAGTTTTTTTCTGGCCAGACGTTGAGCTTGATCTCGTGTGACGTTTGGATAATAGTAGCGAAGCGTTTTTTTCTCTCCGGACGATGATCCTGCAAAAGAGGCTTTTTCTACAATCCGCTGTCCTTTGAGATTTCCTTTGCCCTTTTTCTTCGCCCTACCAGGTATCCACGAAATAATCTCAACGATTAAGTTTCTAGCAGCCTTTGGAGCCCGTTCGATCTGAAGCCCGGGTTTAATGTTATGACCCCATGTAAAGATGACAGGTTCTAACATATAGTTAGGTAGTTTTTCACGTGGTCCGAAATACCACTCTGTTCCCCGAACGTGTGTGGTAAATCCTTCGTTCTGTGCAAGGTACAAAACAAAATCCCAATGGGATACTTCCCGTTTGGCATTGGCATGGTCTTCTCCGATATACTCACCAATAAAGGTATCTGTTGCCACAGGTACCACCGGTTTAAGGTTGTGTTGAGCAGCAATTTTTTTAAAAGCCGCACTGGCCGTTAAGTTTTGCATTTTAATAGATTCCTTAAAATCAAAAGCCCTTGCTCCATACGATCTGCCTGTAATGGTCACAGTCTCGCCTTCAGCGAAATTCCAAACGGGGTAGTCCATGTCACCTTCAATAAGCTTTTGTAGAGCGCCCTCTCCCTCAAACCCCAGCTCAATTCCGACAATTGCAGGTCCTGCTACAAGTGGTGACGACTTGCTAGGACCGCTATATAGAAGCTCGTGATCGGGCAATTGCTCTGTTACTTCCCACGGTAAAGTCACCTCGTAATTGTCGACAGACCCTAGCCCATTTAGCTCCACACGAAAAGAAAGCCAGTGGGGTACCGGCTTTCCATTGATTGTGATTTTTACGATAGGGGTTCCTGTAGGTCGGAATGGGCCTGAGCGATTGATTAATGGATTGTTAAACATAGATCACCCATCCTGGCGTAAGTTTATGAGGGCCGTTCACCAGTACCTTTTTGTTACTATTGTAGATGTCTTCCCATTTTTTCTTCTTTCTTTGGGCGATACCTGAAAGTGTATCTCCTTTTTGGATGGTGTATTTTTCTTTACCTGCAGGTTGTTTATTTTGTGCAGGAGACGATTTGCTTTTCGCTACGGCTTGTACTGCTTTTGCAATGGGATCATTTTTTTGAGAACTGCCACTACCCTTTTGGGAAATGACCCGTTCTAACGTAATAGAAAAGGGTATTCGCGTATTTGTCTTGTGATCTGGTGAAAACTCGCTAATAACCACAGGTAGCGAATATTTTTCCGTTTCAAAGATAATCTGTTTTCCAGCCGTTCGCATATTTCCAATCCGTATCATCCGATCGTAAGCATCCGGACCAATAAAAATACCAGTCCAGGTTATCGGCCGGTATTGTGGTCCCATATTTTGGATACTTACATCCCCACCAGGGAATCGATTAATAGCTAATGTTTGTTGTCCACCTAATGGTATTTCATCTGGCTTTTCGAACGTTTTTAATTCTATTCCTCCAAGGACAACTTTCATTAGTTAATCCCTCCAAACGCACCGCGTCCCATAGTCATGTTCGCTCTTTGAGTAGATCGGCCAAGCTCATTCATGACTTCACGTTTAATACGTTTAACTAATGCTTCGGAATCTTCTCCTGGTTGTTGATAGATATTGAAATGTAAATCTGGTAGTTGTGTTTTGTCGCTGTATCCAGAACTTTTATTTTGAGAGATTCTACTGTTGAGGTTGGGCTGAACTTCAATAGACCCATTCAAGTTACGACGTAAAGTATCTGCCACTGACCCCGCCGCTGACTCTAAATGTGGAAGATAATCAGTAATGCCTGAGCTGAGCATTTTCATTAAATTAGGAGCCCATTTATCTGATTTCGAAGCAGGCCCTTTCTTTGTTGGAGAGGACCAACCAATGAAATTCTTAACGGTTTCGGAAACATCTTCAACTGATTTCTGTACCCAAGCAATTCCGTTAGTTATGCCTTGAGCTAGCATCTTCATTAAGTTTTCACCCCATTGAACCGCTTCAGAAGGTAGAGAAGATAACCAGTCCCATACAGCCGATGCTTTCTCTTTAATGTATTGCCACAAGGCAGTCATTTTGTCTCGGAATCCTAAGAAATTGGTATTCCAAGCCACTATACCAGCTACCACTAAAGCTGTAACTCCGGCTATAATCCATGCAACTGGTCCTAGTCCAATTATCCAAGCTAATGCAAAACGTCCACCCATCCACAATGCACGAGCAGCCAACCAAGTAAAACTTCCGCCTAGTTTCGCAATTTGCAAAAGCCCTATTCCAATTAGCTTTGCATTCGACCCCATAATTCTAGCGAACAGACCTCCGAAGCGAGTGATGATGGGAAATATACCAATCATTCGTTTGCCTACAGCAAAAAAGGCGGTACCGATTCGCGTAATTCCTGATACACCAGGTATTTTTTTGAGAAGGCCAAAGGTTTTAGTTAGTAGACCACCAAACAGTTTAAGTTCAACTTTACCCTGTACCCATGCGGCAAAAAACTTAACAGGACCCCCGATTCTACCTACAGCGCTCATTACCCCTCTTAGCTTACTTAATGTCGATACAGTCTTGTCGAGGGCTTTACCGCCTATAAATAGCGCCCCTATTCCTCCTGCTGTTTTTAGCCAACCAGGTGGCTTCCATGACAATGTTTCTTTTCCTTCTGGATCGTTACCCACTTTTTCACTTTTTCGCGTGAAACCAAGGAAACTTTCTATTTTTCCTTTATTTGTACTTATCCATCCTTCTATCCGCTTAAACTGTTCTTCTAACGAGTCGCCAACAGCTTTAAAAACCGGAACTACATTTACTTTGAGCCAATCGACCACAGGAGATATGGACTCTTTTATTCCTTTCCATACAGCCTCTGCATAAGGCTTTAACGTATCCCAATTTTCATAAATTAGATACGCTGCCCCTGCAATAGCGCCTATAGCAAGAGTAATTCCTCCACCCCAAAATAGAATGGATCTAAAACCAATCCCCATCATTTGGAGAGCTAGTTGCATTCCTTTAAATGCTGAAACGGTAACAAGAACCGCTCCGCTTAGTATCAAAAAGATGCTTGTGCCCATTGCCATTGTGGTCATAAATTTTGTAACAGCCGGATTATCATCTAAGTATTTAATTACTTTCGCAAGAGTTTCAGTTAAAACGTTAAAGGCTGGTATCACCATTTCCATGATCGGCTTCCCGATTTGCAAGCCAATCGTTTCTAATTGCCCAGACGCAACGTGTTTTTGACCGACAAAGCTCTGCCGGATCGTATCTATTTGGTCGTGTAAGTGTTTCTGTTGCTCCATTTGTCCTTTTAGCTTTTGAAACATCTCCGTATGACTTGAGATTATGGCAAAATCCTGGCCTTGCTCACCAAAAATATGATTCATCATGGCAGCCCATTCAAGGTCACCACCTGAAAATGCTTTTCCAGTCATACTTTTAGCTGATTCTTGAATTTTTTTAAGATCATCAGCAGATGTTTGCGATATAAACTTGGTGCTATTACTACTTTTTTTCTTAAAAACTTCGTATTTATTGTGGAGAATATCTATCATTTCAGCATAGCTTTTAATGTGGTTTTTATCTTCTAATAGTGCGGCATTATCAAATCCTACAATTTTTTTTGCGCCACCCTTTGAAGTAACCTCTTTAATACCTTCTAACAAACCTGCTTCTGCCATAGCAGCTAACTGCTTTTGGCCACCTTTTGTATTCAAATACTTAAAAGGATTTACTCGCTCGGCAAAATCCTTAATGTGGGTACCTGCCATTGAACCTTCCACGCCTGCTCGGGCAGCCATTGCAGTAGCCAACAAGTTGTCTTGTTCTGTCCAACCAAGGTGTTTAACTACAGGCATGCTGTATTTAAAACTTTCCCCTAGACTTTCAGAGCTAGCATGCGTTACGTTAATAACGCGGTTCATCGTATCGGCAAACTCTTGCATCCTTTTTAAGTCGTTTGTGATACCTGCATCCTCGGCCATACGCGCAAAGTTGTACGCTGATCGTTCTGCTGAACCAGATTTCCCCATACCTACTTCAATTTCTGCTAAATAGGTCGACTCCTTCAAAACGTCGTTTAATACGTCTTTAGAGATACCAGCATGGGCGAGCTCTAGATCAATTCCAAGTACTTCTTTTTGGGAGAACAGGGTCTGCTGTGATAGATCCTGTGCTTTCTTTTCAAGGTCTACAAGTTGAGAATCATCCAGATTTAAGCCGTACACTCCTCCTAACTGAATTAGTTGCATTTGTACGTCCCCAGCTTTATCAGCAAGTTTTTGAAGGGCATACAAACCCGCTGCTCCAGCTGCTCCGATTGATGCACCTACCCATCCAAGGTTTTTAAAGTACTCCATTTTCTTTTGTGTTTCCTGCGTAGCTCGATCCATCATGCGGAACTGACCTATCACGTTTTGTGCACCCGTAGATACATGATCAGCCAACGAGACAGCAATAGCTAAGTCAAGAATAGTACTCACTTAAATCACCTCCAACAAAAAAAGACCGCGTATTGGCGATCACGAGTTAAATTGTTACTTTCCTCAAGTAACATCCATAGATATAGGAATCCTCCGATTAAAGTCGCACCGGAGGATTCTTTTCTAACCATTCGCTTGAAATTATCATAGTAGCTGCAAGTGTCACATCATCCATTTCCATTGATTCAGTTAATGAAATTCCAGCCCCGGTATTTAAAGCAAGCTCTACTCTGTTTCTGAACCAGGACTGTTCAGTGAGTTTTTTGCCGCTTCCTCAAGTTTAGCTTTCTCTTCCGGAGTTAGTACCACCTTTTCTACTTCGTCCCATTCCTCATATTCAAAGCTAGCCATGAATTCAAGGAGTCCAGTAAGATCTTCAGGAATTTTGACTTTCTCCCCATCTACGCTTTCTATAGCAACTACTGCCTTGACTAAGATTGTTAGTGTAATTCCACCAAGATTTGCTCCACCTTCCCCTTGCACGGTAGAAAGAAGATTACGTTCAATAAAGTGGTGCGGGCCTTTCTTTTTACGAAGAGTAATTTTTTTACCTGTTGATAGTACTTTTTCCATGTTTAATTCCTCCTATAGTGGTACACGCTTAGTAGCGTGCCAGTTGATTGAATTGTTGATCGGTTTGTTGTTCCCATCGACATCCGCTTTGTAGCCATCGAATGTTACATCGGTAAACTTGTACTTTTTCACTGTGCCATCTTTATAGACCCGAGTCGTAAAAATAAGAAAAGACAGGGAATCTCCTGTCTCATCTTGGTATTTAATTTGAGCATCGACAATAGCATCGTAAGCACCGTTTGTATCTTGACCACTGATAGAGCCTTTCCATCCACTGTGCATGACTTGACGCCATTCACTTTCTTCACCAATAGGTGCCTTTTTTTCTTCGGTAGTAATTACTTCTTCAGACCACTTTAGTATTTCAGGTGACTTTTCCAATACCCTACCGTTGTCGTCTGCCAGTGCAATTACTAGCTTTTTACCAAGTAAGCCCGCCTCTGCCATTAAACATCCACCTCCACGTTTGTACCGCCTTGATAATTCAACAGAATCCAATCGGCTGTATTGTAATGTTTGACTTTCAACTCTTGGATGAATTGGTCAATGGATCGTGCTTTGGAATCAAATCGAATAGAGTAGCTTTCGATCTTACTTGTCTCTAATTTATTGGTTGGTTGCACCAAATTATCAAAGAATGTCCGAATGCGCATGTCTGCTGCTTCTCTCATCGGTTTGGTCATCGCTTTACCTTGCCATGGTGCGGCTACAGCTTCTAGTTGCTTTTCGATCCAGCTATTCAGACGACGACGATTTACTTTTCGATTCTCGTTGTCCGCAATAGGATTGCCGGCTACATCGTTTTTAGCGAGTGTATAGTCGTTAGCCATGCGCCAGGCATAAGATCCATCACCTTTGGCAGATGGCTTGAGTTGAAACGCTGCTATCTGGTTGTTAAAGAGCTCCTGGTAGTCTTCAAATTCCAATTCCTGATCAGTACCAACAATCCAATTGCATTCTACGGCTAGACCAGAGTCTTCAATTTGTCCTCTTACATGGGCGATAGCTGAAAGGCAACTACCAGAAATACGTTGACCAGTCGTAGAGTTGTAATAGCCGTAGACCATTTGGCCAAAGTCGCTATCAAATTGTTCTCGATATTCAGAGGCATCCGTTATCGTTTGAGCATTCTTTGTCCCCGTGTAAGCAATAAAGTTATGCTTTTCACCAAGAGAAATTAATGACTTATCTACCTCTGGGCTGGAGTAGTTGATATGGGCAACGTCTGTCACGATGCTACCGATGACTCCTAGCAGTTTTTGACCAGTTCGAACACCAGTACCTGGATCAAATGTACCGATTCGGTCTGCATCTGTTATAGGTGCTCCATTTGAGCCATTTTTTAATTGGGTTTTAGCCATTACTATTGGTCGTGTTGTATCAAAATCGCTGTCCTCTTTGACGTCTTCATACACAAAATGCTCGCTAGTGGATTTGATTACTTTCTCCACGTAACGAGCATCATCTTGATTCTTAGATAGGTTGTCGTAAGTTTCAAACCCGCCTAAGTCCGACCACAAGATCAGCTTAAAGGTGTTTGCTTTCGTTCCTTCTTGCACTTCAACAGTGAAAATATTTGCGTATTCACCTGGACCGGCTTTTGGATAGATGCGTGCAGTATCTTTGTCCTCGCGATCCTTGAGTTGTAGACTAGCCGTTTGATGCCCACTACCCAGTACACGTACAAACGCAACCTTTTTAATTCTTGCGTGGTTCAAGTGGTCCAGCAGTTGATTGCCAGCATGTTTCTTTGTATATGGCCCAAGAATGGGTTCAGCAATTTCAGCTAACCGCTTGGATGGTGTTTCAGAAATCAACATGTATTTATCAATCGGGCCTCGGTCAAATTCACCGATAAAGCCTAAGATAAAGTGTGATGTACTTACTTCTTCGCTTTGAGGTACAGGCAGTTCGTTTACATATAACCCAGGTGGGTAATCCTGTAGCGAAGTCACTCCGCGTAACATGGTCAACAAGACCAGCTCCCTTACGTTAATTTTGGCTTAAATTTAGATACATCAATAGCGTTGACTTGCTCCTCCACTATCAGCTTTCCTGTACATTGATAAGTCGCATCCACTTGGTAGAGATTAGGTTCACCACGTGGTGGCAGAGGTGGGGAAGTAATGAATATCTGCACAAGGTCCCCCCACTTATCTTCCGGAATGACTATTTCGTTTTCTGTTTCGATGTAGGCTAGGAACTTAGTTGATAGTTGTTGTGCCTGGCTTGGTCGCTCAGCAAAAAAAGACACTTGAATGAGGTATTCAAATCGTACAGACTCTGTACCCACTGTAAAGGTTCCGTTGCCGTTTGAAAGAATACCGTGTGGCTCGTGTTCCCTCATGAGAGCTTTCTCAGATGTGCCGCTAACATGCGTGATATTGGCGGCAGGAAGCACTCTTTTTTTTGTCTCAATAGGGTTAGGGATATCATCAGTCACGAGAAATCCAGAACCATGAACAGTCTTTATGGCATTTTCAAGGGCAGTATAAACTGAAACTAGTGGATCTCTCAATGCCCAAGCCTCCTTATCTGTTTAACCACTTCTTTTTTAGCTATCTCTTTAATTTTAGCTTTATTCTCATGTAAAGCAGGGCGCAGAAAAGGTCTGGCAGGTATGTTTTTTGCCTCTAATCCAAATTCATGAGTGGCAGCATAACTACCTGGATCACCTTTCTTGCTATTTGATTTTCCAGTAGCAACCCCTACATAAACAACGCCTTTCTTGATTTGCTTTTCATCTGTGGTGATTGCCTGTCTTAAATGACCAGAATCAACCAATGGTGAATCGTCGTTTCCGCCAGCTCCCCAAGAACCATGCTTCTTCATATATTTCCTCCCTGCTCTTGTTAGGGCGCCGGCTTTTGTTTTGGACATGTGTTTTTTTCGAATGGTTTCTGGTCTAAGCTTTACCCACGATTTATATCCACCAGATCCAGCTTGGTAAGTACCGAGCTTTTCTTTGGCTGCTCCCATCACAATGGATGCGCCTTTCTTCAATGCATTTTTTTCTGCTTTAGCCATCAAATTCGGGATGTTACCTAACGCTCGATACAAGTCGTTAAAATCACCCATTATGACATCGACCTCGCTTGGCATTCTTTTATGATGAGGTCACCGGCTAAGGTTGCAGGGGAAGCCAAAATAATGTTGAAATGCTTGCCGTCATAAACTAGCACTTTGCCTTCTTCTACTACTTTTTCAGGTGATTCTATGCCCTTTTCGATAGAGATAAAGTCTAGCTTTTGAATTGGATTATCTCCTAATGCAGTAGCTTCCTCATCGATAGAATGACCTGTGACGACTATTTTGATCGTCTCTTTTATGGGTTCGGGTAGATCGTTATCGATAATAGATAGCCCGCTAGACATTTTTTCACCCGTCAATGTTTGCAAGACAGCTTCTACCTCGTAGCCTTTTTGCTTGATGTGACGATCAATAATTCTTTTGATTTTCTTGGCCAACTTTGAGGCATTCATTACGTCCACATCCCTATGGGCTTCTTCACCGATTGTTCATAACGTTTCTGGCGGAAATTTGCTTCCTGTGCGATTTTATCAAAGTTATCAAAGCTAATTTGAAGGCCTTTGCCCAGTTTTAAGCCGCTGATCTCTGCGCCCTCACGAACAATCTCATATAGGATCTTCGCCATGCAGTAATCTAGTAAAATTCTATGGTCTCTTACTGATAAGCTTTCAATTGTATGGTCTGCGTAGTAATGAAACCTTAGTTCAGAATGGCCAGCAGGTGTTGAAGGAGTTATCAGGGTGCGATCAAGAATCTCATACCCCGCTAAGCCTTCTATCCATGTTTGATAATCTTCTGGAAGCTCGTATTCTGTCACACCTGGTACTAGCTTTATCAAGCCCTTTCGTCTTCTTGGACGGTAACGAGAATAATCGTAAAGTGCTTCTGTCAATCTACTGATTAAGTCATCGTTAGAATAGAAAAAGGGCTCCTCCATGTCTCCTAGCTCATAGCGTAACTTATCAACTAGCTCCATCATGTGTATTCGCCTCCAAGAACTGCTTATACAATTGCAGACGTTTTTCTTTATTGCTAACCGCGTCTGCGTCCTCGACAGAAACAATTAGATTTTCTACTAGCACTTCTTTTTGTTTGACTGCATCCAATTTGTCGAATTGCTCTAACGTAAGAAACTCCTGGGCTACTACTTCATCAGGAGTGGCTTCATTGGCAGGATCGATTTCATTTTTCACCACTTCTTCCAGTTCAGTGGGAATCGGTTGAGTGTAATGCTCCTCGTAAGACTGGCCAGGGTGAATCATCTGGCCCGTTAACGGATGAAGAAATGAGCAACCTGTATTTAACTTCATAATTATTACCCCCTAGCTATTGAACAATTTGATCGTGCGATATGGCGGATTGTAGGTATTTCCAGCATCATCAATGACAAGAGGTGTGGCAATTGCTACTTGTTCAGTTGCAAAGTACTGGCGTGCAGAAGTGATCTTCATATTCTTAGGATCAAAATACGGCTCAGGTCCTTCGATGGACATAGGGCTACCAATACCAAGGCGGGTCGAATTCACTTTACCAATGAGTAAACGTTGATCACCTGCTACCCATGGTGTGTTCATTTCGCCGATCTCCAATCCATTACGATTAGCGAACCACATTTGGCCTTTCAAAAGATTTGTTCCTTCGGGACTTGCCCACTTATAGAACAGTTCAGCATTTTTAAAGTTAACCATTGCATTCAGGCTACCAAGTACAAAGTCAGGCGTAACGTAACGTGGGGCACTGCCCATGTAAGCTTTTTCGTAGTCTAGTTGCTCTAATAGTTTATTAAAATACAAAGAACTACGACCGTTATACGATGCAGGTACGGTTATGTCCAAGAAAGATACGTTTGTTGCGTATGCATAGCTAATAGTAGGCAAGGCCGACTCGATTACTCCAGATGAGGCTGTAAAGTATGCTTTAGCATTTTCAAAATCAATGGCATAGTCCCCGTTATTAATAAGACCTTTGATCGGGTCCCATGTACCGCGTTTTAATACAGTGCTACCAAGCTTAACCACGATATCATTAACCATAGCTGACTGCTTGCGTCCAGATTGATCCAACCATACTTTTGCACGAGGTCTTACAATTGGGGGCACTTGCTTAAACTGAGTACCAGCGCTATTTCCACAAAGTAAAGTTAATACAAAGGCTGCGTTTGAACCGATGGGAACTTTACCAGCAGATGGGGAAAATTCAGTAGCCGCTGCTTTCTCGTCCTTAACGGTTATAGCACCATACTCATCTGAAACATGTAACATTTCGAGACTAAGTTTTTGATCTATAACTCGCTGGTACCGTGATGCAAGGTTTGCTAGATTGCGCGCTAGAGCATCATAACTTAATGGTCCTGTCTGTAATTCGTGTTGAGCTTCTTTAGAAAGAACCGTACCTCGTTTTAGCCACTCTCCACCGAACTCTAGCAAGAACGTTTCAACGCCCTCAGTTGTGATACCATCGTATTCGCCTGTCACAAAATCATCCTGTGTAAACAAATCATGACCTTGGAACTCAACAGGAATTCTATAGGTTGATCCAGAGAAAGGTTCCGCCATGACTAATTGTGCAAAATTCAAATCTTGCCATACCTGGTACATAAAAGCGTGAGAAATTAACGATGCTTGGGCAAAGTCACCCGTTTTACTCATTGCGCTATCAGTAATGGCTCCGCCCTGGAAAGTCTGAGCTGCATCGTTTAATTCGTTCATGTGACGACGATATTGCTCGTGGTTGTCTCGTTCCATCTTAGCTAGGACACGATCCAAGTTTTCTTTGTTGGCTTTACGCAATTCGCTATCAACTCTAAAATTTCGATCCACTGATCTCAGTCGGTCGTCAAGAGCAGCCATCATATTGTCCATGACAGGTCTCCACGATTGCCCTTCTGCACCCACTTGAACTTCCTGGTTGATAATTGCCGCTCGACCAGAAGGAATGCCTAAATTCTGCTTTTGGTTATCTATTTGAATAGCATCAACAAATGCTTGTTCCGTCTCAATAAAAGAGGCTACTTCAGAAGCGTCCATAATGGCTGCGCCCTTTTGAAGTAGCCCATCTTTTACTTGTTTGTCGTACGGAAGTGCGTTGATTGCATCTGTTAATGCTTGCTGTGCTTCTTCTTTCTTACGATTTGCCTCTTCTTGTTGTTCACGTTGTTGTTTATCCTTACGCAGCCCTTCCAACTCGTCCGTTAATGCCTGTTCTTTTTCCTTAGCTTCGATAGCAGCATCACATACCGCTATATCATCGTGGCCAGGATTTTGTTTCTTCCATGTACGTAGTTCAACTAATGACATTGAAAGGAAATTCTTTTTCATTTTATCATCCTCCTTGGATAGTGAATCTAAAATAGTTTCTACGGTTGAATCCGTTAAAGAAATGGGAGTAGTAAAGGCGTCGGGTTCAGCCGGGTTCAATACAATGTCCCAAGTGTATAGAGATAGTCTCTTTGCAACCCCGACGTTCTTGCCTTCTACTTTGGCTGTAATGATGTCACCTGTCATACGATTTGAAAAGCCGATCGGCAGTCCTTCATCTAACATCGCTTGGACCTGTTTTCCCATGTCTGTAGCCAAAGGTTTATATTCAGCCCAGACGATACCACTTGCATCAATGCTGGCGTCACGGAATACAACTGCTTGATTAGGTACACTAGAATCAAAAAGCACCCTACCATCTGTGCCTTTGTAACAGCGAGGGTGTGGGTGCTCTCCTGCATATGGAAAATTAGTAGATTTTAATGAATCGAGGGCCGCCTGATAAACAGCTTTTGGATAGAGCCGATTGTTGCCATTGATTGCGTC
Source organism: Brevibacillus laterosporus (assembly GCA_007833815.1). NCBI lineage: Bacteria > Bacillati > Bacillota > Bacilli > Caryophanales > Paenibacillaceae > Brevibacillus > Brevibacillus laterosporus. Next base: position 35,833 of record CP033462.1, read on the forward strand.
AACTTTGGAAACAGGTTGACGATACCAACCTGATGATTTCCCCGCTTCATCCATGATTGGCACAGCTCTTGAAAAACAAAGTTCTCTTTGATCTTCTGCACTATCTTCTAAAACAGAAAAAAGTGGTTCAACTGAGTCAGTAAAACCCATTCTTGGCTTCTGCTGTTCGCCAGTTTCCTCTTTTGCTGCTTCTTCAACGGACCAAGTACTAAATTCAGCCCTTGCTTTTGCATCCATTGCCTCATAGTAAATACGACGGTCCACTTCTGTTAGTGGAGTATTGGCCAAACTTTTCTTTATGGTCAGAAGAGCAATAGCGCTGTTTGCTTCTAAAATCTGTTTCATCAATGGGTCATCGGTTAATGCATCTTTTATGGGTTCTTCATCCGCCGTGAAGCCTACTTTTGCAAAGTACTGTAGATTCATTTCAAACAGTAATTTGACCTTGAATCTCTGTGTAAACACGTTTTCTCACCCTTTCGTTACGTCATTGATATTGATTTCAAACCAATCATACAAAACCACCACCTTTCAACTGCTATTCATCCACTGGCAACCAACTAACCCTGCACAATGGATGGGCAAGACCTGGATAGTCGTCAATGTCATATGTTTTCCCATGCCTAGTTCGGCATTTATCGCAGGTGCGCATGTCTAAAACCTCATCACATTGGACCCTCTTAATGCCAGCACCTTTATAGGTTCGAATTTGCATTCGATCGTAAGCCCAGCTTAGTTCGTTTCTGGCTATAAGGCTGGCTCTTTCCTTATCCATGATGATCGGCTCTAACCTCTTTGTTATCTTACGCCAACCAAGGTTTTCTTCGAAGCCGTTTGCCAACTCTTCACGAATTCTTTTCATGGTCGTTTCTTCCATGCCTTTAATTCGTTCGGCAGATTGCTGAAGTAGATCCTCTCTTATGTCACTTCGCACGATGCGTGGCTTGATCTCTGTTGTAAGAAGTGATGTTGCCTTTTCTGCGCCCATCACACCAGCTAGAGTCATTGCTTTGACCAACGACAGCTGAAGCTTACCTTGTTCAGCTTCCCATGTTTCTTCAAATGCATTCAGGATCTCATCCTCGGCATAATCCAAAATGATAGAGTCCGTTACTCCTTCATCAGCCTCATAGCTGGCAAGACGTTTATTTACGGCATTAAAAAAACGAAGGACTGTCTCCTCCGCTTCGACTTCAACCTCTTTAAGTTTTGATCGATCTTCTAACGCCACATCCGTGATCGTTTGTTTGTCCTTTTCTTCGTCAAGTTTCACATCTTCTTTAGGTGGAAGTGACTTGGCTACCAAGGCGACATTGCGAGCCTTCTCCTCTTCAATCATCATGGCCATTTCCACTGGGTCTTCAATATCGAAGTCACTCGCGATTGTTTGAATAGCTTTGATGTTTGTAACAAGGGTATCGCCACCATTGGCACCACGCGCTCTCTGTACACGCTCTAGGCGTTCTAACGCTGTTTCGGTTGTCTTTGTACTCCAAACAACATCGTAGGCAATAGAAGAAGGATTAATGCCTGCTAACAGTAGCTGTAAATCTATTAAGCCTCGATAACCACTGTATGGCCCGATGTCTCCGTATTCTAGTAAGTCTGTCATATCGTCCAGAGACTGAAGGTACTGTGGGTACTGCACCTTTAAGATGTCTCTATTCAAGTTCTGGCCACTTGTTAAAATAGCTTTTGGAACACCGAGATTTAACCATATTAGATCGTCAAAATATTCGATATCAGCCATTTCTGACAGGTTTGCATCACCTTGCACAGCTTTTACATCTGCTGTACCGAAAAAATCACTCAGCAGGTGAGAATTTTTAGTCGGATCACCGTGATCATCGACCAATCGGTTTTGCTTTGCGTACTCCAATGCGTCAGAAATACTCGTTCCATCAGGCAACTTGTGACTATTCTTCTGAACAGATCGAAATTCCCTGCGTACGGCTGCTGCCGTCTCCATTTTATCTAACTTTCTATAGAGTTTCCTAGCAGTTGCGTAATGAGAAGTCCCGTAAAGTTCTGTTTCATCGGACATCCACCGAATATGATTCATCTGGTACAGGGCAAAGTCTCCTCTTGAAACAGAGGGTGGACCAATTTCCAGAAATGAATTGATCTGTGTACGTGGGTCGATTTGACTAAAAGCTCGTTCTGGATCTGTAAATATCCCATATTCATCAGCATTGCGCTTCATCGTCAATGCAGGTGCTCTGACAACATCTAAAATAAGTCCTCTAACATGATCAACCACTGCGTTCAAAAAAATATCTCCATCACGTAGTAACACCCGTATATGTTCGTTTGATTTCGAGGAAAGCTTAGTGCGCCGCATGAAATCATCGATAACTTGTTGGGCAACATTCGCACCAGGGACAAGCCTCTTAGGTTGTGCTTTTCCTAGCATTTTCATATGGCTACGATGAGCCTCACTACCTTGGACGATTACCTTGCATCCACCACGGGTGGCATCAGCACCTAAACGCAGGTTCGTTATCCTGAACCGTAGTTCTGTTTTGAAAAGTTCTCGGACCTCACGAATGATTTGTATGCGATCCGTAGACACATTAAATTGATCAAATATATACGTTTGTGGTGATTCTGAATTAGAAATTCTTTTCACTTCATCGCTTTTGCCAATACCTTTTTTCTCGTATCCAAAGTAATCAAACACCTTGTTAGTTATTTTTGAAGCGATACTCAAGCCTGTTCACCTCCTTGCTATGCGAATAATGAGTCTAAGTCAGGCATGATTGAGAAGCCATAGGCCTTTATTTGCCCTTTGTGTGTGTATTTTCGCATCTCCCAACAGATCATATCTGCAATCAAGATATCGTCGTGACAGCCAACTTGATGTTGATGCTTACCGTTCTTCTTGATGAATGTCCTCATTTCGGACAGCTGTCGTTTGGACGGCACATCAATTTCACCCTCTTTATAGTCTTGTCGATAGTTTTCTACGAGAATGGGACGAGTCTTTGGTGTAGTTGGCCACCCAGGACGCCTTTGCATTTCTTTCGTCTTAGAATCGTAATCGGCGTGATAATAAAGGTTAGGGTAATCATGATTGTGAATGAGTACTGCTAATACAGCATGTCCGTGATTATTCCGTTCAACGCCTAACAAAGCGTTATTGTACTTATGACCCCACTCATCCAGGATGTTAGCAAACTGAAAAGGTTCCTCTTTGCATTGGCACTCAGCTACCTTTTCTCCTGTGCTCCTTTTACGAATAGAAAACGTTGAGGAGTCGTGATCGTCATCGTCTAAACCTTCTGCCACGTCAGCCCCCGCGTCATATAACTCACCTTCTATGGGTTCTTCCCACACCCAAATATCACCGTCATTATGTGTTTTTATTGGGATTCGTGCACTATTCAGATCCTTGTTGACCTGCTCTTGATTAAAGCTCGATCTACCTGAAACTAAAAATGCTTCCTCTGGAAACGCAGGGTACTCCTGTTGGAACGACTTCGGATCGCCTCCACACTTGTTTTTTATTGTAACTTGTCGCCATTTTAATTGTTCTAACGTGAGGTTGAATCGTTTTCTAAGCTCAATTTCGTCTGTCGAAAGTTTCTCCTCGAAAAGTTTCTTCTCAGCGCTTGTATTAAACGGTTCAGCATAATCGGGATTTTCGTGCCAAGCGACAAATATGGGGGTATAGTCGTTTTTACCGTTTACAGCTCTTTCCCACATCTGCTGAAAATACTCTCCTATACCGTTTGCTGTGGACTCAATGATACACAATGTTCCTGGGGCATCTGATAATGCTTGTAGCAATGACAGCATGTGCTTTGATTGTCTATTTTCAGGCCAGAACGCAAGCTCCGAGATATGCAAGTAATGAATCGTCCCAGAACGTCCGAGAGATTTCTTCTCAGCAGATGCAACAGTAATTTTCGATTTCAATCCAGGATTACGTTTTTTATCAGATTCAAATGACGTTGGATTTTCAAAGGTAAGCTTTTTGCTGTTGTCGTGCTTTTTCATGGGCTTGTAGACTGTCGGAACCATCTCATAATACAACTTGAACATATCGAACAGGTTGTTAACAGCCTCATCCTCATGAGCAACGATGTAAGAGTTTTTGGCTTCTTGAAGAGAAGTAAGATAATACACAATCGCCTCCGCTAGGGTAGAAAATCCTAATTGACGGGCTTTAAGGATAATGATTCGAACTGCTTTACCTTTAGATATAGCTTCAAAGATCCCCCTCGCTAATTTGCGTTGAGCTGTATTCAAAACAAATGGCAAGATAACTCCTTTTGTTGTTTTTATCTTGAGACACTTCTCCGAGAACTGTTCAAAACTCCTTAGTATTTCAGAAGCCTTTTCTCCTTCAAGAGGATTCTTCTTTGCTAAATCACTAATCTTTTTCAGGATTTCTTTCGCAAAAGTAATGTTACTCATCTAGAAAACCGTAACCTTCGTTTTCTACTTGTTTCGGCTTCTGTTCACCATCATTGACCCCTAGCTCCCTCATCATTCTGACTGTCGTCATTCGGTCCATGTTAATTTTAGAACGTGCAGAAGGACCAAGCCCAAGCCCCTGCATGGTTTGCATAGCTGAACGCATGAATGTGTTATAGGAATTAAGTAAAGGCTGTGCCTCAACCCTTTGATTCTCATGTATGACCATGCCTTCCTTGGCAAAATACATCTCACATAGAGCAAGTACAGCCAATTGCTTGGCAAGCATTTGAGCGACTGGTCTATCTGCTTCGGAAATGATATCAATGTCCATTACCGCATACTCTACTTGATCCTGGTACTCAGCCAAGAATGCGCAGTCTGAGTCTTCTTGGAATCGTGGACATACCTCTTTTTTAATGCACTTATTGCAGGGATGTACTCCAGATTTAATAAACGGGAATACGCCATGCCTTAAATTCGGTTGTTCTGGACGCTGGGTTAGCAGCCCTCTTATTTGCTTTTTCTTAACCTTGCGTATCTTTGCCATTTGAAATTCTCCTTCCTTGAGACTCCAAAAGAAAAAGACCCCAAGTAGGAGTCTTCAATTAAAGCTTTAGGTTTATATAAACATCTTTGATGTCATCGTCGGTGATTCCAATGTATTTCTTTGTCATAGACGGCGTGCTGTGATTAAACACGTCCATCAATAAAACAATATCAGTTCCTTGTTTATAAGCATGATACCCGAATGTCTTTCTAAGTGAGTGCGTTCCGATAGGATCAGCAATACGTGCCACTTGAGCTGCTTCACTTATGATCTTATGCGCTTGAAAACGATCGATTGGTCTGTTTTCTCCTTTGCGCGATTTAAATATGTACCAGTCTGTGTTCAAATTCTCAATACTGGACATGTACTCTTTCAATGCTTTAATCGCATCTTCTTGAAGGAAAAAGCTTTTTGTCTTCTCCGTTTTTTCCTCTTTGATGATAATGCGATCTTTAAACTTCTTTTCATTCTCCAGTACATCTTTCCACTTTAGTTCGAGCAGATCAGATATACGCAATCCAATTCTGATTCCAACTTCAAACAATGCATAATTTCTAAGGTTAGTTTTCTTCAAAAAGTCTCTTATGATTTTTATTTTTTTCGTATCTCTTATCGGCTGAACAGTATTCATTGCCCAACATCTCCAATACCACTTATTTATACTTATATAATATATTATGTGGTATTGAAAGTAAATAAGGGATTTAATCATCTTTACAAACAGCCATTGAACCCTTGGTACTACTATGTTTATAGCACACTCATGAATACCACTTAATATAATTGTGTGGTATTGAATAGAATCGCTAACTTATGATTTTTTCCTTTTTCATTCTAATGTAGAAACAGAATCGACCTAAATTCCCAGATGCTAATAAATTGCCATGATCGAGAGCCATGTAGCCCACCCTCAATCATCAATTCCATCCATTTCCAAATACCACTTATTTACCCCTGTTGCCAGAATGCATGAACACACTATGTCCTTATCACTCTAGTCAGTAAGAAGATATTTTTTGATGATGATAGTCCTTTTTCTTTTGTCACCCAAATGCCACCTATAAGTAAGAGGGCAAAAATATCTCACGTTTAACTCTGCTGCATTCACCTCGTATAGAGAAAGTAGGAAAGATATTTCTATATATCATAAATTTAATCGCAACTATCTAGGGGGTCATTCCGACTGCTACTGTGTATAAAACATATCAAAGTGAATAACCCAACTACCATCTGTATACAAGGTAGTATCACAAAAATTAAAAGAAAAGGAAGGTGTTTGATTATGACATTAGCCGTAGTCGTATTGATACTTGCCCTCATTAAAGAAATATTAGATATTATAAATCAGTTGCTTGGTCTTAGGGACAAGCTATCAAAAGAATCTAAGGGGAAAACGTCACCAGACCCGGACGATAATGGTCCATCAGCCACAGCAATGCCAAAGCCAACAGCAGAAAACGCTCAAGAACAAGATAAGCCTAAAGCAGCTTAACCAAGAAAGCCACCCACTACGGGTGGTTTTTCTTCACATCCCAAGCCAATCCGAGTAATCCACCAACTGATATAACAATAAAGCTCATGAGGAAGATCAGACAGATACTAGTAAGCATCGGCATTATATATGCCAAATTGACGACATAGTTCCTCGTGCAGTGGTTCTAATCGTTTCGCTGTCATTTTCGATATCTTTTCAAGTGTTATGAATGTACTGATCTCTTCAGGAGTGCCTTCAATTGTCATGTTTTCCATGGTAACTTTCATAAGTAAAACCATCCTTTCTGATTTTGGCCAACAAAAAAAGATGCTGCTGGCATCCTTGTTTATATCGTTTCAATTGTTTACGCTTGTTTTTGTTTTTAAGGCTTCTAAATGACAGCTTTTTGTGTTCTGGCGGTAGTATATAGAATATAAGAATATTGACAGCACGAAACGGGGTTAGCCTTAGAGTCCCAATGGTTTGGAGGATTCTGGTTTGGGAAAAAAACGCCGATTTTGTCCCGTATACGGGAAAGGAAAAACAGCCTTCCGACTTACTCTCCCAACGGATTTGACGATTTTGGGTCTGTCGGGGGGGTGTCCATTTTCGGACCCTCCTCGCACTCAAAATACCGATATATTTCAGGTAAGACTTCCCGACCATTTATGTAGTAATCAGGATTTACCACATACACTTTTTCCTCACCGTAGATTGGTAACATCCCTAATACCTTCTTTTTTATAAGTGATTGCAGGAGCCTATATCCTTGCGTTTTGGAGTAACCACCTATCTTACATAGTTCAGCAGCGTTTAGTGCATCCCCACGTATTCCCTTTTCGCCATCTCCAATTAGAACATTGGTACCAGGAGCAGCGTACAAAGAGATGATTGAAAGCATACCCCGTTCATGAGAGCTCAGGTTGAACATACGACGCTTAGCTTTCTGGCTTGCTCGTGTTTTAATAAACTTGATGCTTCGGCCACTCTTTGTGGGGTTGATGATTTTTACAAATTCTCTTCCCCTCAGAAAGTGCGTTTCTCTACGCATGATTTCTCCTGTTTCAGTGTCAACATATTTCTCTCTCATTCATTTGCACTTCCCTCCTTTCCCTTTTAGTCATCATTCATTTTTAAGCTTCCTACGGTTCCAAGAATTTCGCTTATGAAAATATATCTAATTTTCTCCTTCACATCGATTGAAATGGCACCATTTTCTTGAAGTCTTTTCAGACATGTGTATACAAAAGATTTGTTCTTCTGAGACATTTTAATTAAATGCTTTGTTGACAGTGGTTGATTCACTGTTCCTAATTCATTATCTCCCATAACACAATTGTTTTCGTCCATGTACAACATTAACCGATGTAAAAATCCAGCTTCACCTAATGTAAGCTCATCCCATATCTGGTTTGCTTCCTCGCTTGTGTAAATCACTACATGTTTGTGTCCTTTACCACCTGAAGGTATACCTGCCTTATTTGCAATGTTGAACCCTATATTTGGGTCACAGCAGCCAGTATTATCTATCCAACATTGCTCTCGTTCAATTAGTCTTTCAGGAACTAAACTTAGATCTTCAAGTACTTCAAAAGTAAATTGTTCCTGTCCATACTTATTCCATGCGCGTTGCAAATGTTTATTGTGATGATTCCCATTGGTTAGATTGCTCCAATGTTGGATTTTTCGTTTACTTAAATCCTTGGTACTTCCAATATAGAATTTGCTATTTGAGAGACAAGTAATTTTATATATTCCTGATTTCATTTCAAAACCTCCATTTCTCACCCACCGTTCGGGTTCCGAAGTCCATCGCGCTGTGGCAGTTTCCTACCGAACCTCGGAAGCCCAACGATGGGCAAAATAAAAAGACGCTTAGTTAAGCGCCTTGAAACTTTCTTATTCCTAATATTGCTCCAGCAATCAGAAATAGTGGCCATCCAAATTCCATAGCATAAGATAATATTTGTAGCATGCCATCTTTGGGAATTAAATTTAATTCCATCATTGTACACCTCCTAAAAATAACCTTTTCTAGTAATACGTTGTATGAATCTGGAAGTTTCAATTTGTAGCAGAAACCCTAATGTGTCCTGTCTTCAAAAAAACAGTTTAGGATTAAGGTGTACTCATTATTTTCAAGAGGAACTACTTGATGTACCTCTATTGAGTGCATCGACATCGTTTCTTTCAATTCATTCACTGTAAGCCCTAATTGTTCTGTGAATACTTCATTTTCTTTTAATCTAAGATGAAAAAACAGCTGATGTTTGATCATGTGTCGCCTCCTCAAATTCATTTTGATTGAGCAGAGGACTTTTGTCTATGATATATCGTGATTCAAATGAACTACTATCCTTTACAATAGTAGATAATTGTCTGTTCTTTTACTTCTCGATCATTTCAAGATAAATTGCCGTTATCATATAAAAGATTGCTAACTCACCAATTCTCACGTCCTTGCCCGTTAGATGAGCTAGCATTGCAAAGATTAATATAATTAATGAGGCACATCTCAAATTCAGTAGGGTACTCCATTTCATTTCTATTCACCTACCTAAGTTTTTTGTTTGCTCCCTAACACACACCTGTTTGCTACACAAAATCTTATATCCCGCGTAACTAGCCCACACGCATTGATAGCACTTATGGTTCTTGTCGTCCTGTAACGGAGATCTCTTTTTAATTACCCCCTTACGCATCTATATCACCCCAATAAAAAAAGCCACTCATCAAGAGTGACTTCTTCCTTATATGACATACTTAAAACAAACGTACATACCACCCAAGATGCTCATTCTTATAGCAATCCTGCCAATGTTATCAGGAAACCTTGAGGTTAGTATTGCTGCTATAAAACCTGGTATAGCCAAGCATAATATTACTTTAACAAGCATCCCGAACACAGGCCACATGTTTACACTAAAATCCAAATCTTCCACAACCTTTCGTTCCTGTTAAAGTACAAAAGGCTAAAATATATGTCAAGCAATATTACAAAAGCCACCCACAATTGGATGGCTCATTTCATATTCTCTTGATAATACAAATTTATCATGTTTAAAAGCAAAATGTGTATCAATACTGTACGAATTTTATCCGTATTCCCTCTACGATGTCTCCACGTTTTTATAAACCTCGATTTTCAAAGCAAATGCTAGTCGATAGAATGCCTTTCCACGATATTTATAGTAAGTAGAATGGGGCATATCCAGTTCCGTGTATGCTTCAATATCCGTGATATCGTCTTCGCCAAACCATCTGGTCATTATGATTTGTTTTTCTTTCTTGCTTAATCGTTTAGTGGCGTTCAAGACACGCTGCACATGATTCTTGCGTTGTTCTTCTATAGATACATTCTTAACAGCAGCGTTCTCTGTGCTACTGTGGAAGGCATTTGTTTGCGTTGGCGGCACTAAAGAGTAACTGGCTGTTGTGCTTGCCTCAATTCCTGGGTGGAAGCCCATTCGTATGAAATCTCTAGCAAGGTCGAGGGCTTCTTTTACGTTATTTTCAGTTGCTTCTTTATCAATATCCGGTAGACCAGGCAAAGTTAATTGTTTATATTCCACTTCCTACTCCCCCTCAACGGCTTGGCGTGATATAATATTACTTATCTAAGTTAAATTCACGCTCCCGTTGAGGGGGCTTTTTTTATTTACTTATTTGCAATCATCATCATGTTTGTTTGAAAATTTATAGTCAGTTGCAAGGCTTCCTGTCTTGAAAATCCTTCGTTTTGCACCTTTTTCATATACTCCGATAAAATCTTGGTGTGATCAATCAAAAATGTAGAAAACTGATCAAAGTCTGAAATGTTCATCTACTGTTGCTCCCCCTCATTTATTAACGCTTGTAATGCCATTCTTTTGTAAGAAGAGGCTTCTGTAGACGGGTTCCTCGCTATTACACGTAGTACTCCTCGTAATATTTTGGCATCTGCCTCTGCCTTTAACGCGCGTTCAATTGCATGAGACCATCCGATGCGGGCTTCAGCAATAAACCGAGCATCTTCGTAACTTACAGCGCAAGCTAATCCGTCCCAATGCGTAGATACCCAATGGCGCAAGTTAGCATTCCCCGGCCACTCATCATGACTCGCGCCCCAAGGGCCCTTTGTAGCCGCATTACATATCTCTAAGTCTTCGTGTAAGTTACGCACTATTCGCACGCCCTTCTCTAACAATGTGGACACCAGCTTTTACAATTATCTGTTCTTGAATGCTTGCTCGGATGTTTAATGGTATGCTTTGATTATTTAAAACCAATCGTTCGATTTCTTGCAGAGCTTCTTCGTAACGTTTAAGCTTGTCTTCCGTTTGATTCATTTTTTATCCTCCAGATACAGCGTAATATCCACGCCTTTAGCTTTTAGATAGGCTAGTGCTACTGCTGTAGGTAAACGAGTATGTTTTTCGGAGCAAATAAGGGAGAAGCTTTCACCTGATTTCTCACCAACAATAACCATGTAAGAACTCTCATACTGAGTAATTTTGAAGTGTAGGCCTTGTTTCCTCGCTTCTTCCATCAACAGCAACATTTCGCTACAACTTGTAGAAAAATCAGGAATAGAAGAATGCCATGTATTGCCTACTATATAACCGTTAACTGTAATTCCAATTTGCTTTTCTTCTCTTTCGCATCCCAACAACTCCGCCACTTTCGCGTCAATCTCTCTGCTCATTGGCTTCCTCCTCTAATCTACTTTGTAAAACGTTAGTGCATCCCATCCAAGATTATTCAGTGTTTCAACCATCACTTTAACTGCTACTGCTCGCTTGTCTCCTTGTCCGCCACACGTCGGTGAAATAAAATACCCATGTCCGATCCAGTTGCTTTTCATCCCGCAGTACAATCCAGATTTTTTGATTGCGTCCAATACTGATACTTCCCTCGCCCTTGGAATTATTAAGAAAACAGAATCTAGGTTGGCTGTTCCTCCATCAGAGACTTGTACAACTGCTTCGCAAGCGATTTTGTTTGCTTCTTTCAAATCTTTGACCAATTTATCGTAATTGATTGCCATTCCTACCCCTCCTATTCTGAAAAAGAAATCCACGTTGGCTCTTCATAAACAAAGTCTTGTCCAATATACTCTCGAAAGGTCATTGGCTTGCGGCTGCCGTCCTCTTGCTCGAAGTCACCAACCGTATCAAGCGATATCTCTTCAACCTCATCCATCGTTATTGCAAAATCTTCTCCTCCACGTTCGTTATGGTCATTCAATGCCTCTTCTGCTGTTTGGGCAACAATGTACTCTGGATATTCTTCATTTACCTTGAATAGTTTGTATTCGTTCATTGCGCTCCACCTCTAAAGTAATTTGTTTGTCCGATTTCAACATGACATTAAGAACAACATACTTCTCATCATTTAGCTCTACTACCGTTCCAGTCGATACCAAGTAACGCTTTCCAAAAATCTCATGATACTCATAACTTCCAACAAAGCTTTTGTTTGTAAATACTGAGACCGTTCTGCCGATATCATCCACTGATTGATCTGATATACCGAACTCAGCGCAGTGGTTTACAGCATTTAACAGACCATCCTCTTGGACAGTTAGCTCTTCTTCCTCTTTATTTGAAAGGATAAAAGCCATCCGATACGCTGCGCTAATTAGTTGTTTGAGATAATTCCGTTTGATTTGGTTCATGATATTTGCCCTCCCTTATCACAAGTAATGGTTTTTACTATTACTCCCATTCATGAAGTGGATCATAGGCGTAGGCAAAAGTTCCATCCTCGGAATAACTGATAATCGTTACAGGAATTGGCACATATGAAATTGCCAAGTAATCCTCAATAAAATCCATTGCCATATCTTTTGTTGGGACTAGATGATTAAAAGTTAGGTTTGTATCTTCTTCACCTTTCATGAAATTGTAAAATGTATCTACCTGATGCTCGAAACCAATTGCCCACATTACAAGTCTTTTTTTCATAATCAATACCTCCATTTCACGTCGAGTGATATGTTTAATTCTCATCTGGCGAGCATTCTGGGCAGCATTCATGTTCTTCACAAGTGCATGCACTTAATGGTCCCTTCTCCGTGGGCTTTTCTTGTTTTGCAAACTTGATCCCATAGTCAGAGTGCTTGACGCAAATATTTTTATCGCTGGTTCCTGTTTTAGCTACAGCATGATACCCGTAATCGCGGTAATAACCATTATTCCAATCCATTGACTCAACCTCAAAAACTGCACCTTTCTCAACTGTGAAAGTATCGCCTTCGATATCCACAAACTTCATATCTTGCAATAAAACGAGACTGTCTCCGATCTGCAATGGTAAATGATCAAAATTTGACATTCGAATCCTCCTTTTTAAGGGCAACCACTTTCATAGCAGCGTTGCAGATGGCTTGTTCCCTAGTTTCTCCTGCACCTTCCCACTCTTTTGGATAAATGAAATTACCGTCTACAAGCTTAAATGTTGCAATCCATCCATCTTCATTAGACATAAGCTCAAACAGATAAAAGTGCCCAAGTAACTTATCCACCACTTGGAACGCATCTGTCAGGCTGTGAAAAGGATTCCAAAAGTTCACTGGCTTTATTTTCAAACCTTCATCATTGACCCAATATTCAGCGTAATACGGTAATCCAGCGTCGTTGTTCGGCAAATTCTTTTGCTCCCACCCCATCACCTTAGTTGCCAGTGTTTCAATGATCTGCTGTTCGGTCATTGTGCTTCCTCCAATAGCTCTGGATTTTCGTAGATATTGCCGATTACTTCCGCATGATTTGGATAAATTTTCACTCCGCTTTTTTTAGATTGAAGTTCATCATCATCATTGAACTTCTTACATTTATTTAAAACGTAACCTTCCGATGGTCGATAACTAACAACTCCAATAAAATAGCCTGAATCGTCAATTTCATAATCTTCTGCTCCCAGACTTATAGGGTTTATAACAACTCTACCAATTTCAAAATTGCGTTTGACGATATCCCCCTCATAAATCTCCTTGCCGTTGCGGTCTTTGAGTCCGGTGTATTGCATGAGGATAACACTCTCAGAAATATCTAAGTCATCGTTTACACCAATGACATCTCCATCTGCTGTAATATAAAAATGGCCGTCGTCTTGAATGATGATTTCATTTGCTTTATCCCAAATTCTGAACTTTATCTCTCGCATTCTAACGCCTCCTATTTTTGTCCCAAATGATAGAGATATGCTCTATCAAGCAATCACAATATTGACCCGTGTCTGTCTATCGCTTTATATGCACGTTGATATCCTATTTTCTTGAAAACAACTAAAGCATTAGTAAATGGCGCATTTATTTTACTTCCACCAAATTTCAAACGATGCCTAATGAACCAAATTTCGCCTTGCATACAATACTTGTGCCACCACTCTGAGCAAGTTCTAGCTGGTACTAAGCAAACAACTGTGGCTCCTTTTTGTGCTTCCTCAAATGCTTTCTGAACCCATTTACTGATTTCGCGTCCATAGGGGGGATTCATCCAACAAACACCTGTCCACTCTTGCTTTAATCCGTCCTGATCTGGTGTGAAGTATCTCTCACATTTTGCATTGTCAGGCAATGCGCACACATCAATGGTGAAATTAAACATTTCATTGAGCCTATCAAAGAGATCCTGCGGTGTTTCCCAAACGTTCGTAACAGTTTGAGGATTGAAGAATACACCTTGATTAAAGTTTGATTTCATCCTCTCTCCACATCCATTTTCTTTTTTTGTCCCAACGGCCACTCTTCCTTTACCTCCGAACCATATCAAAGGTGATCTAGCCATCAATCCCCACTCGCTTTCTCCGCCCACTCTCGCAATGCCTGAGCTTCATCAATCTCAACCCATGTAAATCCGTAGCTATTTTTCATCGGTATGCACCCCCGTTGATCCGAATCCGCCTGTTCCTCGCTGCGTATCACTTAATTTTTCTGACTCAACAAAACTCGCTTGAATAACGGGTGCAATAACACCTTGTGCAACACGGTCTCCTTTTCGGATGATGTATGAGCCACTTGGTAAAAATCCACGGCCATTTGGCACATAAATTTCGTCACCTGCAATGTTGAAACAATAACAAGTAGCAGAATCGCTATACTCATTTATGTTGTCAAACATCCCGCAAACCTCACCGCGATAGTCACTATCTATAGTTCCAATGCTGTTTGATTGCCTTAGTTTTGTTCTAAGTGAAACGCCAGATCGAGGGCGAATTTGCAACTCATAGCCTTCTGGAATTTCAAACGCCAAACCTAAAGGTATTTTCATAGTTTCGCCAGGCTCAATAATTGTTTCCTCAACCGCTACAAGATCAAATCCTGCACTACCAATCGTTGCATACGTAGGTATTACTGCATCTGGATGGAGTTTTTTTATCTTCACTTGCATGATCAATTCCTCCCCAATTCTTTTACTTTCTCCTGCGCCAATCTGGTTGCGGTCGCCATTATTGCTACCGTACGTTTTGGTCCGATACCAGGTGTCTCATCCAATGCTCTTGTGAAAAGTTCCCACGATGCGATTGTTCCGTGCTCAATGCCAGCAGCTCGTTCCCGTTCCAGTTTCTTTTGTAGGCTCATATGCCCAACTTTTGCTTTTTGATTTTGTTGCGGGAAACAGTCATTTCAGTGACATCTGTAAAAGGACGACGTCTCTTTTGTTGTGGTGGTACTGGCATCGTTTCAAGCCGCAACCTTTCTTCTAGCGTCATTTCCCACCTAATCAATGGTCCAGCACTATAAACTGGTCGATCTGTTTTGGGGCGCGCTCTCTTTTCAAGACCTAGTGTTGAGCCAAAATTCGTCATCATCCTCGTTCCCTCCCCTTAGGGAAGAAGCAGCTTTACGCTGCTCCTCCGTCAGATTGTTCGGCTTCAGGATCGGAATATTCTGGGGTAACTTGTGTCAAGCTTCTGAGGTCGTCCCAATCTCTCGCTGCTGGAGCTATGCGATTTTTATAATCCTTCCAAATCTTGCTCCATTTGCTAGGGTTCAAATCGAGAGAAGAAGCAATATCCATAGAGCGTTCGCCTGCTTCACGGCGAGTTACAATATCGATGAAATCGTAAGGTAGGTCTTCGAATGTTGGAGCTTGTCCAGAAAGGATAAATTCGTTGATTACTTTAGGTTCAACTTGAGGTGTGTCATCTTGTTGAGAGGCTTCTTGATCGCCATCTATTTCAGGAGTAGCTCCCTCTTGTGGCTGGTCTTCTTGGGCTTCGGTTTCAGAATCTTGGACAGTTTCTGAAGTTTCGTCTGACTTCACTTCTACCACTCCGGATGCATCAACCGTAAATGCGGTTTGAGGAGTTTCTTCGTCCGTTTGTGTATCTAAATCGAATGACAATTGGGTGTCACCTATAGCGACAAAAACATCTGTTTTACGCAGGCGCATTAAGTTCAGTAGTTCCTGATCATTAGGGTTTTCTATTTCCAAGACAATCTCAATGCTGTCACCCTTGCCGGAAGCAATCTTTTTCAAATAAGCCTCAAATTTTGTGTTTTCCATTGTTATTTTCCCCTCTCAATTTAGGCTTTCTTTCTTGTTTTCTTAGCTTTTGGTTTAGGGTTGAGAATAGCTTCTACAACCTCTTTTTGTGGCTTGATCAGCTCACCATGTCCGTTCAAAGCACGTCCTATTTGAGCCAGTACGTAGGCGTCTCGCACGTTATCTGATTTATGTTTGAATCCAAAACGTTCTGCTACTCCAACTGCAACTGCGGCTTTGTCGCCAACGCCTTTTCCAGTTGCGAATTTTTTTAACTGACTAGGCGCCGCTTCATGAAAGGAGATACCACGTTTCCAAAGAGCGATACGAACCCCCCAACCGATTCCACCCATTTGGATGGCACGCAAACTAGCAAAACCAAACCCCTCAATCGTTACAACATCATCGTCCTTAACACGTCCCACAACCTCGTCTATTAGGTAAGCCATCGGTTCTGGCCCTTCTCCTTTACTAACTATCTCAAGGTCTTCCAGAACGTTTCCCTTTTCATCTAGCCTTACAAACCCTGTCTTAGTTGATAAATCTAGCCCTACGTAGTTTTTTCCCACGTCTGTTCCTCCTCACAATCTCAAACACTGTAAACTCGTCAATTTCCCCCTGGAAATCTATCAACCGCTTGGAGCGATATTCCATGAGCAGTTGATGAACAATCTCTTCGTCTGAGTAATACAAACCTTTTGTTAATGCTCGATAGTCAAGCTTTCCTTCGGCTTGAATCCGTTTCAGCAGTGGGCAAATATGTCGTCTCATTTCCCACCTTCTCTTTTATTCATATTTTGAAATGTTTCGATATCTAAATTTATACACACGCCTCTGACCTTCTCAGCGCCTTTTCTAGCGACTTTTATTTACGAACATATATTTGTGTATCTTTGCTATTAAAACCTCGTGGCGGTACCTTCAGCTCGTTCTAGCGATGTTATTTCTTTATCATGATGAACTCGCCTTTTCTAACCTGCTTTAATTCGTAATCATCACCGTATCGCAACATGTACTTTTCCCAGCACTCTTTCATGGCTGCTCTCCGTTTGCTCTGATCCTCGATTGCTAAGATCCACTCAGGTATCGGGATGCGCACTTCAATGTCGCGTAGCATTAGGCCTTGTCATCCATGCTCATTTGTTTTGGCAGACTGGAAAACTTGTTGTACTCCTTCAGGAAGACTAGCTCAACCGTTCCAGTAGGACCGTTACGTTGCTTGGCTATGATGAACTCAACAATGTTCTTGCTCTCACTCTCTTTGTTGTAGTAGTCATCTCGGTAAAGGAAAGCAACAAGGTCCGCATCCTGCTCGATAGATCCCGATTCACGAATATCGGACATCATTGGGCGCTTGTCTTGACGTTGCTCAACAGAACGACTCAACTGTGAAAGAGCAATGATTGGCACATTAAGCTCACGAGCAATCGCTTTTAATTCGCGTGATATGCCTGACACCTCTTCTTGACGATTTCCGCCTTTGCCTCGAAGTAATTGCAGATAATCGATGAGGATTAGACCGAGCCCTTTCTCTTGCTGAAGCTTTTTGCATCTACGCCGTATATCTGCTGTTGTTATTCCTGCTGTGTCGTCTATGTAGATCGGCGCTTTCGAAATCGTGCCTATAGCCATTGTGAGCTTCTGCCAGTCGTTCTCTTCTAGCAAACCCGATCTAATTCGAGAAGCATCGATCATGCCTTCTGCACAAAGCATACGGGTCACTAGCTGTGGTGCTGACATCTCCAGAGAGAAAATAGCTACCGTTTCATTCGCTTTTATTGCCACGCTCTGAGCCACATTCAAGGCAAGTGCTGTCTTACCAACAGATGGGCGTGCTGCCCAGATGATCAAGTCTGACTTGTTCAAACCGGCTGTCATTTTGTCGATGTCAACGTATCCACTTGGAATGCCTGTCATCTGCCCTTTAAACTCGCTCACTTTTTCAATGGCAGCATACGATTCCTTGACCACTTCACCCGCATGCCTGAAGCCTTGAGATTGTACGCTAGGTTCTAATTCCGCTTTTGCATTGTCTAGGTTAGCAAGGACAGCATCGATGTCCTCGGCACTGTGACCGTCCTTTTGTAGCTGCTCGCCAATCCTGATAAGCTTTCGCCGCTTTGCTTGATCTGCAACTATTCCAACGTGGTAATCTATCGTTTCGGTGGTAGCTATTGCGCCTACCAAATCTGTCAAATAGGCCGCGCCGTTAACTGAAATAAATAGATTGTCAGAAGCCAACTTTGTCGTGACGGTAAGGATGTCGATCTTGGTTCCTGCTTCGAACAGCTCTGTCATAGCCTTCATGATTTTCTTGTGCGGAGGCTGGTAGAGTGATTCATAGCTAATCCGTTCCAACACCTTCTCCATGACCGCTGGCTCTTTCAGAATCGAACCTAATACCGCTTGTTCTGCTTCATGGCTATGTGGCAGCTCTTGCATGTCAAACATGGTTGTTCACCTGCCTGTTAGCCCACGCAACGTTCTCTTCAAACTTTTCGAACCGTTGACTTTCTCCATCCACCTTGACAGGGATGCAATTCCCGAAGACTCTTTCCATCAGCTGCGTGCCTCTATTTTTTTCAAGGCCGTCACTGTTGTCATTTTTTCCAAAATTAAATTTCTTGAGATTGTACTTTACCTCCAACTCTTTAATGCTCAAGTTCGATCCGAACAATATGGGGAGCCTGTCTTGCCTTGCGTTTAAGATCTCGAACAAATCACTCATTCTCCACTCTGCTGGAACATCAGAACCGATTTCATCGACAATCAACACGTCAGCTACTTTGTATGCATGTAACGCAGCAGCTTTAATCTCTGTGTTTGCAATTCGGTTAATTAGGCTGTTGGTGGTTGTGTAAATTACGCTGAACCCTTGTTCTCTTAACCTGACTGCAACAGCTGAGAGTAACGTTGATTTCCCTACGCCATTTGGTCCGTAGATGTACAACCCTCGTGAACCCCATCGTTTTACATCTTCAGCAAAATCCCTTAGAAAGACGTTCGCCTTTCTTGCAGATGGGCGTACTTCTTTCCGAAAGGTTGCTCCTGGTACCATCTGATCATCATCACTGAAAGCCTGTATTCGTTTTATCCGCTCTGCTTCAGATCGTTTCTTCTCCTCTTTGGCTAATTGCTCTGTTTCACATGGGCAAGCTACTCCGACAGTGCGCTTTATCCCAAGGATCTCTATTTCCATAGGGTTCAGAAGTTTTCCGCAAATACTACAGTTCCGATCATTCGAGCCCATATTTGTCATACAATGCTGCACGACCTGCTGGAAGAGGTCCGACATTCGCTCCACTCCCTTTGCTTGTAGATTTTTGATTCAAATAGCCTTCGAACTTGTTTGAAAATAGAGTTTCTGGACGCAGGTACTTAGACCACTCTGTATTTCCTAGCCATTCAGCCGTTTTATTGTCGATAACCTTTCTAAAGTCATCTAGGGTAGATCCGTCGTTCCACCTGGCTCTGATTAAATCTCTAGTTTTCTTTGACGTATGTTTGTAGGCTGTTTGTGCTTTTTGATTTAGGTAATCCACGATTTCCGAAAAGGGTATATATATATCTTTTAATTCTTTATCTTTATCTAATTCTTTTTCTATCTCTGTTGCGGGACACGGAGGGACATGTCCACCTTCTGTCCCCGGGACAACTTCCGGAAGTGACAATTGCACCTTTTGTTTCTCGCGTTGACGCTGTTTTTTTAGTCTTTCTCGCTCTCTAATTTTTTCAAGAGCATCGATGTTTTGGTGCTTTTCCCAGTTCGTGATGTGAATCGTATTGTTCTCGTTGTCGATCATGTCGAGGTTCTGGAATGTTTGAAGGGCTAATCTAATCGTGTTTAACGGTCGTTTGAACTTGTGTGAAAGCATTTCATCCGTGTAAGGTATCGACTCCGTTAAAAGGATGTAGCCACCCGCATTGCATTTCCCTGCTAAAGTCAAAAGCTTAATCCAAATTACAAGGATCGCATCTGCTTCAGGTAGACTCTCCAAGAAATCTATCTTCTGGTCATCGAACATTGTTGTCGTTATTTTGATCCACTTGATCTCGTTCAATGGTGTTCACCTGCCTAACTAATTCGTCTTACTTTAGCTACTAAATCCAAGAAATCTACACTAACGATCCATGGCTTTTTTCGCTCGTCCAAACACTGCAATCTGGCAAATTTAACGTTACGCTTGCAAAATGTGTCCCTAACCTTCCATTGCAACCCTTGGAGATGATAGACTTGTCCGATCATCTTCTACCACCACGTTTTCTTTGGCGTTTTTTCTTTCTCCAGTACAGTTGGATTAACCGCGATCTTTTGTTTTTGTATAAATTAATTTGTAGTTTAAAATCATCAGATACTGAATCAAGAATTCCCTTGCCTACCCAGCTCCACGAACCAACTGACAAGTAAAAACGCCCGTATGACCAGTGATTTTTGTAGTTACAAGACAAACATTCTTCTATGTCCTCAACTAATCCAAAAAAAATCTCATCGTCCCATGAGTCTGTGTATAATTGTTTTCCGCAACACGGACATTTCTTAGGTTTCCACTCCCTACTCCAATTCCATGGGTACAATCTGATGGAGTCCCAGTCCTCACCATTACGATAAAATTTTCGATCAAAGAGTTTCTTTTTCCGCTTATATCTCATCTTCTACCACCCACAAATCGGCACCCGTTTTAACGTGCCAGTGTTCTTGTGGACCAAGTGCCATTCGGTCGGAAGTTTTTTATCAATCAACCAATTTTCGGTATTAAGGCTAGGCATGACGATTTTCAAAACCTTTGCTTCTTTCAGGTGTAATTTACGTTTCATTCACGCATTCCCCTCTCTTCAGAACGGTAAGTCATCGTCTGAGATATTGATCGGTTTTCCAGACTCAGCAAACGGGTCAGAATTGTTATTTCCAGACGATCCAGAAGCTTGAGAACCTTGTGATGACAGGAACTGCACGTTATCAGCTACAACCTCGGTGACATAAACTTTCTTGCCTTCTTTGTTGTCGTAACTACGTGTTTGGAGTCGCCCTTCAACAGCAGCCTTTTTACCTTTTGCAAGATAGTTGGCGCATAGATCAGCTAGTTGTCTCCATGCCACTATGTTGATGAAATCCGTTTCTTTCTCACCATTCGAACCAGAGTAAGGACGGTTTATTGCTAAAGTAAATGTGGCGACTGCAACACCATTTGGCGTGTAACGCAACTCAGGGTCTTTAGTAAGATTGCCTATCAAAATTACCCGGTTAAGCATTCGGAGCACCTTCTTTTTCTTTAAGGGTTATGGATGATTCGATGTACTGAATTGCTTTAGATACTTGGGCGCTTGTCAAATCTTTCATACTGTTGAACTGACCAACATCTTCTTTTTGCATCAACCAATTGCAAATCTGTTCTCTAGTTCCGCCAAAGCTTATAAGTTTGCTCATTACGGTGTTTAGTTTTTTTATCTGTGCCTCGCTCGCTTTGTTGCCGTTGTTACTAGGTTGGGACTTGTTTTGTGGTGTGTTATTTGGAGCACGCTTGTGTGTGGCCGCATTACCATCGTCGTCTTCACCAGTGTTGAGAGAAAGGAACGCCGCCATGGAATATCGACGTGCATAAGTTATGGCACTCCCTACACTCTGAGGATCATTTTTTACTGGCTTCATGGATAAAGGTTCAGACTCTATCCATTCACCGCTCTGGTGGATCAGCAACGTTCTGAGAGCAACCTTCTCTCCATCTCCTCCAGGTAACTGAAGGATAGATAAACCGTTCTTTTGCAAGATTGGTCTAACCTCATCAATAATTTGATCTAGCGTTGCATAAGTGTTTTTGAAAAAAGGATTATTTGCATCCTTTGCCACTTTGGAAACCTCAGCGTTAAAGTTTGCTAGTGCCTCTGCTATAGATTTGATTGAGTCGCTACTATTCAAACTAATCACCTGCCTTGATATGGATGGACTCCCCGCGTTCATAAACACGTATGCCTGGTACCTCTTCACCTGTTAACTTGTTGTAAACCGTGCCATCATTAATAGTTAAATCGTATGGAAGCTTTTTTAGTTCGGCCTTCATGATTTTCTTTTCGATCTTGAGCAAAGGAATTTCATTGCGCTCGAGATAAGGAATGGCTTCTTCTTCGTTCACAATCCATTCTGCTTGCTGCTTGCGAAACTCACTTTTCCGTATGGTGTAGAAGCTTTCCATTTTGGATTTTTCTTGCGCTCTTCTCCTGCATATTCCATGATCAATAATTCAAGAAAATCTTGGCTTTGTTTTATTTTTTGTGACTCTTGGCTAAACCAAGAATTGATCCGTTCTAATTCTTTATTTGCGAGATCCTGCTTCTCTTTTAGCTGAGCATCTAAAGCAGCCTTTTTTCTTAATGCCCAGTTGAGACTATCTAAATCATGTATTTTAAAGCGTTCTTTAATATCTGCTTCTGAAGATTGAAAAGCTAATTCCTCAATCTCATCAATCTCGATTTGTTGAAAAGCGTGTAATGTCATTTTGATATCCCTCCTTGAAATTCCAGCCTGAACACGGTACGATAAGGCTGGGTGTAAAAATGTTAGTGAGGCTCTGCGGTGCTACGCAGGGTCTTTTTCATTTTCAGCTAATTTCTTTAGCTCAATAAAAGCTAGGTTGTTTACTAATGGACCAGCAACACATTCAAACTGACAGCTTTCCAACTGGGTTACGATTTCTTTAAGTGTCATCTTTACTACCACCTCCCCTCACGCTTCAAGTAGAAGTAGTTCCCTTCTGAGTTCTTGTAGCTTTGCTTTAGACCGTTCGACCTGTTCATAATCTCTACTTCTCATTGCAACAAACAAAGTGGCTAACTCGTAATCACATTCCAGTTTGGCGACAGGTATACGTTCCTCTGCACGATTACCTTTCATTGCACGGTTAACATTTTCAATTGCTGGCATTAGGATCAGTCCTTCCATCCTTCTAATTTTCGATTCCACGAACGTTCGTAGTATTCAAACATGCCATCTTGCCTTAAACGATCAACCTTTTTTCTAAGCGTTGATTCTGTTCTACCAAGTGCAAATGCTATCGTTCGGGTGTGGTCATGTTCGTAGAATCTACATAGATATTCCAACTCTTCAGTGGTGTATGGTTTTCCTTGATTAGAATGAAAATCAGGATGGAATTGCATTCGATTGAAACGATCATAAGTTACTTGTAGAAAATGATCTTCTACCACGCATCCTGCCACACCAGAACCCTCCTTAACTCGTTTTTTACAAGGTCCATATTCTCGGATGGAGTGCGATCTCTCGCTGTCTCGCGAACGCTTCTGACCTCTTCTGTAATGTTCTCTAGAGACTCAATAAGCAAGCCGATCCGTGTCTCCACCAACTCTGCTGGCTCATCGAATGCTGTAGGACCTAGTTGCTGTTGTCTATATGATTCTGTCTTCTCAACGTGGTCTGGAAAGTCAGGAACTCGCATGGTATTTCCAACCTAGCCTCAGCTTGACGTTGCCTAGGTTGTACAACTCGTGTTTAAGGACATTTTCCTCTATACGTCCCAGGCGCAATCGCTCTATTTCAGGAACAAGGTCGCTTTCCAACACGTTGTTCTTCTCTGTCAACTCATTCAACTGCCGTTTGATTCTGTCTACCTCCCAGTCAATATCTGCTATCTGTTGTTCCGCTGCTGTCAATTTGGGCACCTCCTAATCAAGTTTTTAGGTAAATAAGCCTATTTGTTACAGGATTTTACTCATCAGTGTAGAACTATGTCGTAAGACCGTGAACTTTGGCGAGTGTCGGTCTATAAATGCCTAAATGAATGGTGGTATTTCTTTTGAAAGAATATAAAG
The DNA here is from genome assembly GCA_007833815.1 of Brevibacillus laterosporus. Taxonomy (NCBI): domain Bacteria; kingdom Bacillati; phylum Bacillota; class Bacilli; order Caryophanales; family Paenibacillaceae; genus Brevibacillus; species Brevibacillus laterosporus. The sequence goes on from CP033462.1 coordinate 59,564, forward strand.
TTCTTCAGTTTCTACTCGACAAATCCATAGATGAAGGGGTTGACAGAGTAGATCCTGAACTGATTAAACAATGTTTATTTAAAGGAGTAGAAAAAGATTATGAGAAGTGTATTTCATATTTAAAAACGAAAGGATACATAAAAGTTCATTTTCCGTTTGTTTGTGGTTCCATCGGATTAGCAGAAGACTTAAAAACACCTGTCAGTTCCGGATTTCATGTAGTTGGTAAGCCAGGCATTTCAATAACAGATGATGGCAAAGCATTTCTGCACATTACCTCAACTCGGAGAAGAACTTTGAAGATAGTTATTCCTATTGTTGTATCAGTCATTTCTGGCATCATAGTATTTTGGTTTAATAGGCTACTTACCCAGTAGCTGCATAATCAAGGCCATGGAGCTATAACCTGTCAGGAATCCAAATACTGTACAACCAAAGTACACACCAAACCAAAATCTCTTATCCTTCTTTTCCATATCATTCTCGTAATCACAAAGCGCAACCGTTGCCGCAAAGCAAGGGGATGCTTTGTGATGTAGTTCAAGCTCTTCGCGTATTATCTTGCGAATACGTTCCTCATTCATTTCTTTTCATCACCTTTACCTCAACCCCATACTCCTTGCAAAAGTCTTCTGTCCGCTTCCTGGCTGCATCACACACGGCTTGTCCAGAAACGGGAAGCATTACAGCCATTTCGTGATCCAAACTCTTAGCTAATATCTCAGCTTGGCGACGATTAAAGTCATTAGCATTCATTTCCCGATCCCCCTCAATCCTTCACTTCGTAGTTCCAAAAACGAACATTATTCCTTTAAGGAACATCACCAGAAAAAAATATAATCTACTGTCGAATGTAAAACTTCTGCAATACGCTTAGCGATGGCCATCGAAGGAATCTTTCTCCCTAATTCAATATTAGCGTAGTAAGCCCTT
>CP033463.1 GCA_007833815.1 Brevibacillus laterosporus
TATTCAATTTTCACCTCTTCTTTTTGTCTATTTTTTTGGCTCCTTTTTTGTTTCATTTTTTTCATAAGGAAAAATGGCTATACCCCTTGACACTACTGCATTTAAGGGCGATTATCTCCAACTTTTTGCGGTCTGATGTGTGACGTAAATCAAGTCTAATAAAGAAAACTCACTTCGCTCGCCAAAACCTCAAAACCTTTTAAAGATTAAAAACCATCATACTACGAACGAATGTTTCCGCAAACCTCACAAAACCTAACTTTTAGATTTTTTGTATTGCAGGTTTAAACCCTCCTTTGATAGACTGTACGTAATTGAAACGGGTGGTCTTACCTAAAAAGGGTAGACTGCTCCCTATATGTGAAGAGTCACCCTCGACCGACCAAGTCATTTTAGGGGTGGCTTTTCTTGTTTATTAAGTCTAGCAAATGTTTTCTGTATTTCAAACTATGTTTTTTTGATAGAAAATCCCCCTACCATTTCGTAGGAGGTTTTTTATTTACTCTCTCAAATATAGATACTATTTAAACCGTCTCTATTGCCCCTGTAATCGTTTCTTTTATTATAACACATACAAACTATCAAGTTAATATAAAAAACGCACCTTGACCCCTTAGAATCGGTTACATAGTGCGTTGTAGGGTATAATAGTATTTCGCCAACCTACTTTATCTATTCTCCCGTAATAGTTTCCACCATGACCTACGCTAGATTAAATTGGGCTAATAGGGCACGTCCGACTTTAAGTGGGTTGCCAGAACGCCAGAAGCCGTGTTACAGCCTCCTCTGTATGCTGGGTATAGGTTCAATTCAAAAGATGCTAATTGCACGATCCGAGCCACCTTGTGGACTCTCTCGCACCTCAACATAGCAAGTTTTAATGTCATTCCTCCCCCCTATCTTTCACGTTCGCGTTTCTTAAAATTAACCCAACTATCGGTTATCACCTCACGAAGAACAGCAGTTGTGCTTACGTTTAGTAACGAACAAGCATATCAACGTGATCCCATATATAATCGGTAGAACAAGACTCCTTTCTTGTAATACCAATGCTTTTACGTCCTGCCTTCGATCGACTAGAACGCAAATTCTCATTCTCTTTCTCAAGTTCTTTTAATCTATCAAGCAACTTTTTCATTTCTACATCTTTTATTTTTGCATCTTCTATTTCTATTTCTGCATCATAATTAAATTCTGCTTCAACTTCTTTTTCTACATCGTTTTCTATTTCCAGAACTTTTCTAATTCCGCATCAAATTCACTTCTGATGTATATTTATTTCTGATGTTTTTTATTTTTTGCTTCTTTCTTTTTGCTTCTTTCTTCTTTTATTTCTGCTACTTTTTCTGGCTCTTTTTCCAAGATCAGTCCAGAATCATTTCCGAGGCTTTTTGATAACAGATTTGGAATATTTTCATTCTTTTGGTCGTAAAAGTCAAAGTACCATCGCAAATTGATATTTTACCTCATAATCTTTTTTGCGGACGTAACAATTAAAGTTGTTTTTCCATTTTTGATACCTCCAATAAATGATACTTTTATTATATTATTAATGATGTAAAATGTAAATACACCTTTTTTTGAATCATTAATTATTTTTACATCTTATAATTAAAAGTACCTTTACTTAAATGAGGTATTTAATCCTCCCCCTAACATGAAAAGAAGCCCGACGCGCCCCTAAGGTTCGGTTCGGTCTTCCTCAGTGCATGCTATAGAGATCATTCTTTACATAAGGTGGGTGCATCAGATTAAAGATTATTATAATCTATTCTTTATCCCGTGCGCCAATGGATAAAATAGTCCTCTTTGATCCACAAAGTCAGTTGTAATTCCTTGTTTACCATAGCTTTTCATAGATGGAGGTTACTAGGTTTACTACTAGGTTTACTACCACCTTACTACTTGGTTTGCTACCCCCTTCATGAAAAACACCCCCTTAGACAAAACGAAGAAGCTCCTCCGGTCTTTAGAGGCTCAGTCCTTTATTTTGATAGGTGGGGGGCTTTCTTCATTTCCAAATTGATACCATTTTTTTTTGGCTGCTCTTGTGCTACAGCTATTAACTTTTTGGTCTCCATTATTTCATTGAGAGACTGCATTAAGCGTTCATCACGCAATTTCAATGCGTTCTCTATATATCATCCCGTTTTTGTAGTTGATCGAGTAACGCCTGTGAACGCCTTTTGCTGTTCCATGTACTCTATGAACTTGTTTCTATTTCTAAAAGACGCTCATTGGAACCCCTATTTGTGTGAAGAACGCTTGTCTGCACTTCATCCGTTCCTAACTGGCTAGAATACATGGTATATACGGCTTTTGAAGCGTTCTCCATGCTCATTTTTTTATCCAGAAAATCCTTCATCGTTCGGAACGCTATGAGATCGCGTTCCCTATAAGCACGCCTGTCGTTCTCATCACGAATAATGCAGTATCCTTGACCTTCTAAACGTAATGACCATTTTCGCAAGGCACTTGTTGATATACCAAGCAATTCAGCTACATCGTTGCCCAATAATCCGTTCAAAGCCATTATCCATAGCGCTTCACCTCGCTAAAAGCTTCTAGCAAGGAATTGGAAAATCCTTTGTCGGAATTTGAAATGAAACATGTTGAGCAGCTGGCGAATTCTTGGACTTTTTTTCTCAAAAAGACGAACGATTTTAACCTGGCTTGTTGATCACTCAAAATACGAAAAGAAAACTCGATGGACGAAAAATGACCAAAATGAACAAAATAACTTTACAAATACTTACTATGTAGAATGTTTTTGTAATTATAAAGGATGGAAAGAAAGTCTGCTTTTCACTTACATAAGGGGATGATTCTATAAAAAACTTTATTAACAGTAGTTCTACTATTTTATCCTTTTATTCGATTAACATGATTCCAGACTTGTCCTTCTGGATACGAAGCATCTTATTATTATCGCGATAATGGTTTCTTTAAAATTACCAGATTTAATTTTTAAGAGAAAATGAAGTTTAGAATGCAAAAAAACCTAAACCTTATAAGGGTTAGATTTTCTTGTTTAAATAATACTTTTTAGTCTGTGTTAGGGTCTACTTCAACAATATCAGTGTCTTTACCCTCAGTTAAAACTTTAGAACCCATGTTATCTTCCACGCCATTTCTTGCTTTGCTTTTGTTGGGAATTTAATCCACTTTACTTTTAGTGAACTTTTTATTTGTACATCTCCAGTTATACTATTTGCTCCAATGCAGTAATCATTGCTAGTAAAGGAGCGTATAACAGATCGGGAATCTTACTCTTTTTCAATAGTAATCCAATAGCAGAGCTTCCCCCAGCTATAGCAGTAACTATTTGTTTTTTCGTATAAGTTTGATTGAAACTGTACTCAGAATCCCAATCAGAGGAAGCTTTAGGGCTTATATGCATAAGAGATGAAATGGCACGTTGGTTATGATGATTCTCAGATAAAAAAGACGGATTGCTAGAAGCAAATACAGAAGTAGTCATACTTGTAGCAACCATAGCAGTAATAACGCCTATAGCTAATTCTTTCTCATACAATGAACACTTCCTTTGTTTTTTAGCTTTGATAGTCCTACGTTTATTATTAAGTAAGATGCTCATAGCTTCTTCCTTCAGTTCAAGTCGCTGTGTAGACCAATGATGTTTAATTCTTGTTTTCGTAATATCTTTGCTGGGTCTTTCGAGTTCAATTCTTGATAAGAGTCACCCATACCAACACAATGAAACCTCCTAGCGTCTTCATGGAATAGCTGAAAAACGGCATTTATATCCCAACCCAACAGGGTTCCGTAGGTTTCCGTACAGCGTATTCTTTGACAGCTACATTTCGTAAGTCGAATTTTTTGAATAGCAACAATGTACTCATCTAGTTGTTGGCTCATCTGCAATACTTCTGGATGTAGAAAGGAACCTTTTTTGAAAAATAATTGCACTAACTTATGTCGTAAGGATTCTGTTTTTCGTTGTAAATCGCAATCGTTTTGTGATAAAGTGATGGCACAATTTTGTAACTCGGACGTTCCTTTACTGTTGGTTAGAGGAATGTCCTTTTCTATTTCATAATCATGATTTTTAATATCAACCTCCCTCCTTAATTCCATAATTTTACTAATTCGACTATATACCATTCTTCCAAAAAACCGACATTCAAGAAATTGGAAGAAAAAAAAGCACCTTCTTTTTTTAGAAAGTGCTTGGTTAATATAAAGTTAGGTTCCTACTCCATGATTATATGTAATCAATTTAACCACCTACTCCATGTTCATATTGAATCACTTTTGATTCAGCTATTTCTATATGCCCACCCAAACCACTAAACAATCCAAAGACCATTACCAGCGAAAGAAAAAGACTTTCATCATATCTTACCTCCTCCATTATTTTCTTAAATTCTTTATCTGTTCCTCTGTTGCATGATATCTATATGCTTCAAATAGTGTCATGCATCGTATAAAATCCTTTTGACTGTTCATAACAGTAGATAAATTTAGGCATCGAATGGTGTTTATTATGCCATTTTCAAAACATTCGTTCCGAAAATTATAGGCAGCCAAATGATACCTAAATCGAAGATGTCGATCTACATTAATTGGATCGTGATAGTCGTCGAAACAAACAATCTCTTCTGAAAAACGATCTAATATGTTATCTATCAAAAAACCATGCTTATTGGCTGATTCTACAATTGTCACTAAACCAGACAATATCTCTTTAGGATCGCTTCAAGAAATTAATGTAGTCGGAGAGAATACTGGTATCTCCTATCAGTATATCCAAGGTAAACAAATTTGCTGTAGCCCATATTCTAAACTTTTGAACCTCGCCTTGTCCTACTTCATCAAGAAATGGAACCAACTAAGATCGGCATAGCCAGAAACAAATTCCTTTGCCTCTTCATATAACCCTTGTTTTTCCAAGGATACTGATTTTAATAAGTAACCTTGCCCATAGTATACAACCAAATGTCGTTCTGTTTTAGATGATTCGACTTTCTTATTGCTTCTTTGTTTGTTTAATTCATTTCGATAAATCAGAGTAGCCAATTCTCTTAATTCGTCCGCGTATTTCTCACTTCTTTCCACTTATGTAAAGTAAAACACGCATTAGCAAGTTGTAGCAATGCATCTAATTGGTCAATTTCGGAAAGTCTTTTCCAATAGGATTCAAACCTAACAACTGCATTCCAATTTTCCTCAGCATTTGTACCTGTAAGGCTCGAAACAAACGATATTGACTCATGATAAAACGCTCTGAATAACTATTCTTTTCACTCTCGATTACTAATTGATAAAGTAGATTGACTCTTTCTGCTTCCCCTTTTGGAATAACTCTTCTGCCACAAAAAAATGATATCTATGTTTTTAGGATTCTCTAGCAATCTAGAAACAACAGGCTTAATACAATCATGCCTTCCTACTTCTACACAACGTATCAAATAAGGACGCAATCTTCTCTGGATACTCTTTCCCTTTGGAAAACACTCTTCTAGATATAGATCATACAGCCAGCCAGAAGGCTCTCCAAAAGCCTTAGCTATAGAATCCAAATGACCAATAGTTAACGCCCTTAAACCATTAAAAAACCGCTCAAATGTCCATTGTTGATATCAGTTAGTTCACTCAATTTACTAATTGTGTAGTTATACGATCTCATACAACTTTCAATTTCCGACCTTATGGATCGAACAACTACTTGATTACTCCCAATCACAAAAACCCTCCTTTTTTTAACAAAATTTTATATTTTATTAATATTTTACAATTAAATGGAATTTATTACTAGTCGCTATTGAGTTGAGTTGTTTGAGTTTGTTTTGTGAATGTAGTACTCTGCGTTACCATTCAAAAACTATTTGGGAACTTTTTTTACGGAAGACTACCATGCGGTCTAGCGCTGGCGTTTATGAAGGTTTTGCCCCCCCCTCCCCTTATCTGGTACTCACAAGTACGAGGGTAAACGTTACTAATGCAGGATAAGGAACGTAGCCTTTTCGGTACACAAATAGTAGTCAAAGCCTACTAGATCAATTGTTTAAATGGTCACAGCAGAGGACACAAACCAACCTAAATTTCAAAATGATAGACACGAACACAGCATGAAGTCGATAAATACGGCATTTATAAATGGCACAGCAGATCCACTCGACCTACTAGACAATAAAAAAACCTGCACTCATTCCCAACGGAAATAGATACAGGTCTTTTAATTTGTACATCGCTCTAATAGTCTAGCTTATTCATTTGGGAATAGACATATCACCTAAGTCGTATCGTAAAATCTTCTTCTAGGGTGAGGCTCTGGAAGAGTTCAGCCCTATGTCGTTACCAGCACATCGATTCTAGATGTAAAATACCCCCCGTATACAATAGATTTACTGTTAGGAGAAGTTTCAACAAAAAAAACCCCCGCCTTATACCAGCAGGAGTTTTTACGCTTTAATTACTCAGCCTTTGCTTCAGAGTGCTTCCGAATGTTTTCCATTTCTTCTAGCAACTCCTGTAGCAGTTTATTCACTGTATCAGCATCATCCGCATCAGCCGCTACTTTAATCTGTTCGATGATATTTTCTTTTACGACAGCCTTCATAACGCCCAGTTTTTCCATTTCTTCATCAGCTTGTTCTTGAGTTAACGTACCATTCTTCACCTGTTCATTAATTTTATCTAGCTTTTTCTCCATTTCTTCGATCTTTTTCTTGGTTTCTTCATCCCATTCCCCTGATTCAGTGGTCACAACAACCTCTAGCTTTTTCTTGGTTTCTTCATCCAATTCCCCAACAAGCTTCTCACCTGATTCAGAAGTCGTCTCATTAGCTGTACCATCAAATTTTACGACTTCTGTGACTTGGCTTAGGTTAATGACTTTTACACCAAGCTTCTCATTAGCTTGTTCTTGAGTTAACGTACCATTCTTCACTTGTTCATTAATTTCATCTATCTCTTTCTTAGCTTCTTCATCCAATTTAAATAGCTTCTGAAAATCGTCAGATAGATCGGGATTGTATTTATTGATAATTTTCATTAATTCTTGTTGATTGGACAGTCTATCTTCAAGGGTAAAGTATGGCGAGTGTTGATGAAAGCCTCGCTCTACTTTTGTTTCATTTACATTTGCATTCGTTGCCGCAAAAGCCGCAGTTGGTGCAAAAACTGCTAGTGCTAACGCCCCAATCATCCATTTTGATGCTTTTTTATTCATTAGAATCAAACTCCCTCATAGTTAATTTTCGCAATAAGTGTTGTTTTAAAGGTACATAAAGTGAAATTCATATGTTCATGTCCTTCGTTGTTTATAATTTATCAGTTCAAACTGGAGTTTATATGGAGTTAAACTGGAGTTTATATGGAGTTTAGAAACTCTATCGGGAGCGAGTCGTAAAAAGTCAATTAACTAGAGTGTTTTTCTAAAATCCTGATTTATCAACTGTACTGTTTACAAGGCTTTTTCACCTATAAAAATTGTATCGTCCTATAACAAAAGTGGCTGTTTACATGTGTTCTAACAGGGTTTGGGAACCCCAAAAATTGAAAAATAATGGCTCGCTGCGAGCAACATTTGTGAATCAAATCTCCTGATTGGGCTGTATTTTTCGATACTCAATGTTAATCTGGCACAAGGTTTTCTTATAAGATTTCATAAAGAAACAAAAAAAGACAGGTTTCACCCTGTCTAAATCCAGTAAAATTAGATATAATAAGCAATAACATTTTGGCTGTGCTTAGTTTAATCTAAAATCACTGTTGGGTGTTAGATTAAACTCTATATCTATAATATTACCGTAGTGTTCACTGGTGTAGGAGCTAGTGAACACTCTTTTTTTGTCTGCTACATTGGTATCTACATTCAAACGATTCTGTCTTAAAAATTGTGCTATCTCCCAAGGATTGGTTACCACTACTGGCTTTATCATGTTCTTGCTTGTCGTGTAGCATTTTTTATTTATCATCCGAATGTCCGCTTCTGCCTTGGTCATGTACTTGGAAATATAAGCCCCTACGTTGTCTACATGCTCGATTGCATTGATTTTTACGTATCCTTGTCCCCATATCTCATATAACTTTTTCTTAGGAACATAAGGAAGGTCTGACATCATGTGATAGTGTACCGCTCCACGCCCTTGGAACTCTGTTACGACTATGTATCTAAATTTACCGTACTTGCGTCTCATTCGCTGTATAAACTGTTTAAAATCCTTCTGTGCTGTCTCTACATCCGTCATGTTTTCTTCATATGTAAGAGTGATAAATTTAGAATATCGGTCAAAATTGGCATTCACGAGATTGATTACTTCCCGTCTGGCTCGCTTATTCGATCTAGCTCTACTATCCAAAGACTTGTCCAACATTTTGTCCCGTTCATTGTCTATAGCTTTATCTAGATCGGCAACCATTTCGTCCGTTAACGTCTCTTCTTCTACTGCCAGTACTTGTCTATGTCTAATAAATCCACTGTAAACAGGTTTTTCATATCTACGCAAACGGATGATATCACCTGCTATCACCAGTCGCATATTGGAACATTTATGCTTGGTCAT
>CP033464.1:0-105000 GCA_007833815.1 Brevibacillus laterosporus
ACCCCAGTATTTTTACTTATGGTATAATGGGGCTGATCTTTTAAGGGGGAAAGGACTTATATGCAGAATAAAGATGCTTCTGCCAAGAGGCCTAGGCGTAAAATAGGCAACGCGGCAGAAAGAAGAACCCTATACTAGTAGTTCTTACATTCTGTCTTTTGTTAGGATTTATGGGGCTTTTTCTCGCAGGCGGGATTGCTACGGGCTACATAGCTGCTCTTGTGAAAGATGAACCGATCCGAAGCAAAGATGAAATTCAAGAACTCTTGTTTAGCAAGTTTCAGACAGGGTTTGCCTACTATCAAGATGGTTCCTTGATCGGTCAGCTTCGAGCCAAGGGAGAAGATCGCCGGATGGTTAAAATTTCGGAGATTTCACCTTCTCTCATTAACGCAATCATTGCTACAGAGGATAAGTATTTCTATGAACATAATGGAATTTTGTTCAGTCCACCTTACGTGAACCATTCAGGAGATTACCAAACAAAGTGTCATAACAGGTGGTAGTACTCTTACACAACAATTGATTAAACGTACCATCCTCTCACCTGAAGTAAGTCATAAACGAAAGCAAAAGAAATTCTTCATGCGATACGAATTGAAAGAATGTTTACCAAGGATCAGATTTTGGAAGCTTACATGAATGACGTATATTTTGGTAAGGACGCCAATGGCTCCAACATTTATGGCGTTCAAGCAGCTGCAAAAGGATTTTTGGCAAAGATGCAAGTAATCTTGATCTAGCAGAAGCCTCTTATTTGGCTGGGCTTCCACAAAGTCCTATCGCCTACTCTCCTTTTAACAAAGAAGGGTACCGTCGTGGACTGGAGCGCCAGAAAATGGTGCTCGAACGGATGAGAGAGAACAATTACATAACATCTGCTCAGCAACAACAGGTTCTCTCCACTAATTTACAGGCACAGCTCGCTAAACCGGAAAAACGTGCGTACGCTGAGCATCCATTCCTCATGATGGAAATTGAGGAACGTACAGCAGAAGTTCTATTGGACCAAAAGCTATTAAAAGACGGCCGTGATAAGTCTCAGATTGGACGTAATGAATATCGTCAGCTTCTAGAAGAGCAACGACGTCAAATTCTACAAAAGGGTTATCATGTGTACACCACTGTACACAAAGATATCAACAACGCCATGGAGAAGATCGCTGCCAATCCGGAAAACTTTGGTAGTAATCGTACTTACTCTGTGACGCGCGGTGGAAAAAAAGAAAAGATCGAAAACGCCTTGGAGGAAGTAGGGGCAACGCTCATTGACAACAAGACAGGCGCGATAATCGGCATGATGGGTGGACGTGATTTTAATGTAGAGCAGACCAATCACGCAACCGCACCACGACAACCAGGTTCGGCGATGAAACCAATCGCTGCATATGCACCAGCAATTGAATTGGGGCTTTTACAGCCTGGTAGTCCTATTGACGATTCTCCTGTACTGTTGGCAGATGAAGCAAGGGTACTCACTTGCCACTTAACTGGGATCGCAAATATCATGGTATGATGAGCGCTCGTGAAGCTCTGCGTCAATCTTGGAACGTACCAGCTATTAAAACCTATCTCAAAGTGGGAATTCCAACCGCTTTAGACTATGTGAAGAAAATGGGTGTCACTACACTGGTGGAAAGCGATAATTATGCAGCTACCGGAGTTATTGGTGGACTAGCCTATGGTCTGAACAGTGAAGAGATAACAAATGCATTTTCTACATTTGCCAATGATGGAAATTTTGTAGATGCCTACATGATTCAAAAAATCGTAGACAGTCGTGGAAATGTCGTTTTTGAACACAATGTCACGCCAGTGAAGGTATTTAGCCCGCAGACCTCCTATCTGATGACAGACATGATGCGTACCGTAGTTAACTCTGGTACTGGTGCTTCTGTACGAAGATATGTACCACAGGGAGTTGATATAGCAGGAAAAACAGGAACTACCAATGATTCTTTGGATCTTTGGTTCGTAGGGTACACACCAGATGTTACACTTGGTGTATGGACAGGCTATGATGTTCCAACCACCATTCCTAGTTCAGCACAACGCCGACCAATGGAAATTTGGGGCAAGGTCATGACTGAGGTCTTTAAAATTGATCCAAAAGTTGCCGATAAATCAGCGAAGTTTGTCAAACCAAGCGGCATTGTCAGCGCAACAATCGATAGTAAATCTGGTTTATTACCAAGTGAACTATCCAAACAAACCGGTCATGTCATTACCGATTTGTTTAATAAAAAATTCGTACCAACTAAAGTGGACGATTCTCATCAAAAAGTGCGTGTCGTTCAAGTCGGTGAAGTTCTCTATCTAGCTCGCGAAAATACACCAGATGATTTTGTTACGGAGGGCGTCTTCTTTAAGAGCCCAGAACCACTCCCATCTTCTGATCAAATTTCCGCTAAAAACAGCAATGTTGGAACCAAGCCTGCCGACTGGGCAGAACGAATGCCAGAAAAAGTAGATCCACGTGAAGCTGTGGATGGTACACCAGCTGCTCCAGCAGGAGTTATTACTGTCAAATCAGGTAGTGGTACTACCATATCCTGGAGTGCCAGCCCAGAAGCAGATGTACTCGGCTATCGTATCTATCGCACAAGCTTAAACGGCGGATTTGAAAAATTGCAACTGTAAAAGACCCGAAAACGACCAATTATACCGATGCTGGACGCAGTGGAGAACATGGCTACTATGTGACAGCTGTCGACATCTCGGGTAATGAATCTACGTCAGGTGCAGGAATGAACGGAAATATAGACATACCAAGTGAAATCAATCCACCTGTACAGCCGAATCCTGACAACAACCAATCTGGCACTGGAGTGGACCCTATTGTTCCACCTGATGGCGGACAAACTACACACCACCAGTAGCTACAAGTGCACCTGGTAAAATCCAAGGTGTCAGCACTTCTAAAACCGCAGATGGTGTTAAAGTTAGTTGGAAAAAGGGACCGGAAAAAGATCACATTGTTGCTTACAACGTTTACTATGCTATGAGCGGCACAACGAGTTATCAACTGATGGATTCAGTAGCCGAGACAAGCTTTGTGTTAACCACAAACGAAGTTGGGGGTAGCTTCTACATCACTGCAGTTAATACCTATGGTGAATCAGCTCCCTCCGCTCATGCAAAAGTAAATTAACAAACCACGTAAAGACTGTTGGGGATTAGCCCAGCAGTCTTTTTTGCATCCATGACAGATTATTGAATTTTCGAAAAGATAAGACTCCTTTTGTGTGGAATGAGATATACTAAGCATGAAGATTCGAGGGAAGCGATGGTGAGCCCTAATGATTCATAGGAAAACATTTTTTCAAAAAAAGTATGGGTTAATGATACGCAGATCGTAATTGAAGGCCCAGTACGCTCTGAAGACTTGGCTAGCATGGAATTTGATGAAGGTTTAAAAGCATTTCGGGCTCCCAAACTACAACAAGAAGCCCTAGTCGAAATTGCTGAACTGCCAGAAGGACGAATCATTGTAGCACGCCATGAAAATGTGGTGTTGGCCTACGTCACCTTCCTACATCCTGACCCACTTGAGCGTTGGTCCATGATACCAATGGATGATTTACTGGAGTTAGGAGCTATTGAGGTAAGTTCCAAAATTCGTAACGGTGGTATAGCAAAACAGATGCTAGAAGTGGCCTTCATGGACAATGCGTTAGAGGATTACATTATTTTAACAACGGAGTATTACTGGCATTGGGATTTACAAGGAACAGGATTAAATGTCTGGGACTATCGCAAAATGATGGAAAAAGTGATGGGGAGCGTCGGCATGATGTGGATGGCCACCGATGATCCTGAAATCTGCTCTCATCCAGCGAACTGCCTAATGACCCGTATCGGTAAACGTGTTCCACTTGAAAGTATGACTACCTTTGACAGCATGCGTTTTCAATCACGTTATATGTATTAAGAATCTATCTCTTGATTGAAAGGAGTTTGTCTATGCGTTTAGAAGACTTTATGCGCAAACGGGTAGTCACAGCTACCGCGACCACGAGCATTCGAGAAGCTTTAGCCCTCTTAAAGCAAAATCGCATTCGCCATCTGCCTGTATTGGATAATCAGATTCTGGTAGGGATTGTCTCCGACCGAGACCTACGAGATGCTCTCCCTCGTCTCTATACGCTAGATCTGATGATCATATTATCATGGCTAAACCAGTACACGAAATCATGAATACAGATGTTATCACTGCCCATCCTCTCGATTTTCTTGAAGAAGCTGCCAAGACCATGTATGAGTACAAAGTAGGCTCGTTGCCTGTGCTCGAAGAAAACAAATTAGTAGGCATTGTAACAGAATCTGATATTTTATATAAAATGATAGAACTGTTTGGTGTAAACAAGGCTAGCTCTCAAATAGAATTAGAAGTGGAAGATCGCTACGGCGTGTTGGCTGAAGTAAGCCACGTTTTCCGCGAATCTAAAGTAAATGTAAGCAGTGTTATTGTGTTTCCCTCAGCCTCAGAAGGTAAAAAAAATCTGGTATTTCGAGTGACAACCATGGATACTCGTATAGTGACAAGCATGTTACGTGATAAAGGCTTCCATGTCCTCGACCCGATCAGGGGGGACTCCCTTCGTGACTCGTAACTCCCGTTTGATCTATTCAGCTGACTATACCAAATACTTTTTTCATGAGGAGCACCCCTTTAATCAAAAACGACTGTTACTGACATATGATCTCATGCAAGCTTATGGATTACTGACCCCAGAGAATATCATGGCTCCACGCCATGCCACCGATGATGAATTACTGCTTGTACATGATCCACGATACGTAGAGGTAGTAAAACGGCAAGGTGCTCAACAGGAAGAATTGCCCCTTGCCGCTAGCTATGGTTTAGGAACGGAAGATGTACCTATATTTGCAAATATGCATGAAGCCACATCGCTTATTGTAGGGGGCACAATCGCAGCCGTCGATGTAGTGATGAATGGACAGGCAGACCACTCCTTTAATCCTGCCGGTGGATTGCATCATGCCTTTCGCGGGAAAGCATCTGGCTTCTGTATTTACAACGATTGCTCGGTGGCAATCGCATACATACGCAAACATTGGAATGCCCGCGTCTTGTATATCGATACTGATGCCCATCATGGTGACGGCGTTCAATGGGCTTTTTATGACGACCCCAATGTCATGACGATCTCCCTGCATGAGACAGGCAAATACCTTTTTCCAGGTACAGGAAATGTCACGGAGCGCGGAGATGGCCAAGGCTTTGGTTATTGTGTAAATGTGCCACTGGATGCCTTCACCGAAGATGATTCATTCCTAGAAATTTATGACTCACTCCTCCCTAGAATCGCACGCGGCTTCCAACCTGATATCATCATTACTCAAAATGGTTGCGATGCTCACAGCTACGATCCCCTCACACATTTGAGTTGCTCTATGCGTATCTATCAGGAAATTCCCCGACTTGCTCATCAGCTGGCTCATGAATTATGTCAAGGAAAATGGGTGGCTGTTGGCGGAGGCGGTTATGATATTTGGCGTGTTGTTCCACGTGCTTGGACCATGTTGTGGAGTGAGATGACTGATCAATATCTACAGGACGGTCCACTTCCCATAGAATGGTTGCAGAAATGGCTTCCTTACAGTCCTTTAGAATTACCTACCTGTTTATTTGATGATGTGGGTTCTTTTATGCCGATACCAAGACGTGGTGAAATTAGTGAAAAGAATCGTTTGTCCTTGGGAAAAGCAGTCTTGCATGCTCCATATCTCTAATAGACGATCTGGACTTTCTTCGTTTTCAAAAGCTTTCCACACTATCAGTGAAGGCATTTATACGTTACCTCTTTACGAAAATGCGAAAGAGGTATGCAGATAATTTGCATTCCTCTTTCCATTTCATTAGGCACGATAACCTAGAATTTCTATGTTAGTAAACCACTAAATGAATAGTAGTACCAAACGGATCTTTCGTAATGATTACTCCGTTTTCTTCTATGATTGATGCCCCATATTTTTTACCTGCTGAACCATTCTTTCCCTTGATTCCTCGTCAGATAATACCAGCGTATACGATTGTAATCCAACGCTATTTGGACTTGGAGCAGGTGCTCCAGCACTTCCCCATGTATTTAAACCGATATGATGATGGTATTTCCCTGTTGATATAAAGAGTGCCTGACTTCCATATCTTGATGTGACCTCAAATCCAAGCCCCTGCGTATAAAACTCCTCTGCCTGTTTTAAATCTGCTACCTGTAAATGAATATGTCCCATGATTGTCTCACTTGGCATCCTCTGCCAATCTTGCTCTTTATTCTCTTGTAAAAGTCCCTCAATATCCAACGGTTCTGTACTCATTCCTACATTGTCACCATCCCAAATCCAAGTCTTGGAAGGGCGATCTACATATATTTCAATTCCATTACCATCTGGGTCTGCTAAATAAAGCGCCTCACTGACAAGATGATCAGAAGCACCTTGTAAGGGATAACCCTTTTGCAAAAGATGAAATAGGATATTAGCTAAATCGGCACGTTGTGGTACTAAGAGGGCGAAATGATATAACCCTGTCGTCCGGGGTTCTTTTGGTACCACTTTATCCGGCTGTTCGATCGTTACCAGAGGAGTTTTGCCATTAGCAGTAAATACTACTTTTGTTTCGGTGCGATGGAGAACCTGAAGTCCTAGCATATCTCTGTAAAACGTTACAGAACGTTCTAGATTTTCTATTATAAGATGAACCTGACTCACAAATGTATAAGGATAGCCATGAAAGTTCATTTCTTTCCAACCCCTTTTGCCTGATTTCTTATCCAAAAGCTTTCAATAATTAATTAAAAGTAAGTTGATTACTTATTGTAAGTATATATGGTAAAAAGATCCTTGTCAATTCATATCTAGTTTTACATTACTATGAGTTATTCTTGGCTCTTTTACTGGAAAAGAAAAGCGAATTCGTACGATGCATGAAGCATACGATACAAATCCGCTTTGGCTGATCTCGGTATCCCTTACACTCAAGTATGAGTTACCGAGTTTATTTTGTTATTTTGAAACCCCTAACATTTGTAAAATATCTTCAGGCTGGTAGCCTTTCACTGCTTTTCCATTCACTACAGTAACAGGCACCCCCATAAATCCGAATGCCTCTACCTCTTCCTGATACTGGCTACTGCTCATGACATCTCGCACTTCATAAGTGACAGCCTTCTCATCCAACATTTTTTTAACCATGTCGCACTCGATGCAACCTTTTGTGGAATAGACAATCGCCGTTGTTTGACTCATGCTTGTTAAGCCCCTCTTTCTCAAAAGTACGAAGCATATGGCTCACCATTTGATAAGATCGCTTGGAAGCAAGCTTCGTAAATTCAAGGAAATTAACATGTGCAGATCCATCTGCACGATCAGACATCGCTCGTACAATAACAAAAGGTACTTCATTCATAGAGCACACTTGAGCTACTGCTGCCCCTTCCATTTCCGTGCAAGATGCTTGAAATGTCTCCGATAATTGTTGGACTTTATTACGATCTGCAATAAATTGATCGCCTGATAGGATGCGTCCTGCACCGATCTGAATATCATCTTCTAGCTGATGCCCAGCATTCATCGCCAATCCCTTTAATTTTTCATCTGCGATCCAACACCAGGTTTTCTCATAAGGAATCTCTCCTGGTTGAAAGCCAAGTGAAGTAGCATCGATATCATGTTGCATACAATCTGTGGAAATGACAATGTCACCAATGTGTAAATCAGGATGGACGGCCCCCGCCACACCAGTAAAGATCACTTGACTCACCTGAAATTCTTGAATAAGAATTTGTGTGCAGACAGCAGCATTTACCTTGCCTACACCCGATTTGCAGAGTACTACCTTCTGTCCGTGAAATTCACCTATATGATAGGTTATACCCGCTTTTGTTACAGCTTGTTTGTTTTGCATATCCTCTAGATATAGAGCGATCTCTTCATCCATCGCTCCCATGATTCCGATGATCATTTCATCTCTCCCTCTAACGCTTTACTCTTCCTCTGCCATTTCCTTCGTGCTTTGACGATACTCAATGCGATGCGGCAATAGTACAATATGATCTTCAACTTGTTCATTATTCATATACTTGGTTAACAACCTCATAGCAACAGCCCCAATATCATACATCGGTTGAACAACCGTAGACAGGCGAGGGCGTACCATTTCTGCCAGACGCACATTGTCATGACCGATTACTTCCACATCTTCTGGTACAGAGTGTCCCAAATCCTGTACAGCATGAATCGCTCCAATAGCCATTTCATCGCTTGCTGCAAATACTGCTGTTGGCGGTTCTGCTAGTTTCATGAAGTCTCCCATGCTTTGCAAGCCTGATTCATAGCGGAAAGAACCATTGGCAACCAAATTCTCATCATAAGACAAACCTGCATCCAGTAACGCTTGTTTGTATCCCTCAAAGCGTACGAGTCCTTCTAGCGGATAAGACATTGGTCCGGTAATGATTGCAATACGCTTATGCCCACGTCTAATGAGAGCTTGGGTAGCATCATAAGCCGCTTGGAAGTGATCAATGGTCACGGCAGGCAATTTTCCTTCTGGATCACGAGTAGCTGCCAAAACAGTTGGAATGGAAGCCGTTTTTAAAGAATGGAAATGTTCTTCTTTAATTTCAGCGCCCATGAACAACAAGCCATCTACTTGTTTTTCTAATAAGGTATTAATTAATTGCAATTCTTTTTCCAAACGGTGGTCAGAGTTGCAGAGAATGATGTTGTATTTGTACATGGTAGCGATATCTTCAATTCCTCGTGCTAGCTCAGAAAAGAACTGACTTGAGATATCCGGAATAATCACTCCTACCGTTGTTGTTTTCTTGCTTGCTAGACCGCGTGCTACTGCATTAGGGCGATATCCTAGGCGTTCAATTGCAGTCATAACCTTTTTACGTGTCAATGGTTTGACATTGGGATTGCCGTTAACGACCCTCGATACAGTTGCCATCGATACCCCTGCTTCACGTGCTACATCATATATTGTAATTGGCATATTACGTCCACCTATCTTTTCCAAATTATACCTTTCAGTATTATTTTCATAAATTTATAGCCATATAATACGATATGATACCCATAGTTGCAACCGTTTTCTCGGTCTATATTTTTCCTATTAACGGTATAATTTCGCGTTTTTTGGCTCTTCTATCTCTCAATCTGATATGTCACGATCGAAAATGAAAGAATCTAGTCCATTTATATTGTCTAATTTTAACAGAAGAAAACAATTCATGTGTTTTTATCTTTACGTTATGTATAACAAACATTCCCTAAATTAATCTATCATAAGAGAAAAGCAGACCGCTCTGACGAGAGGCCTGCTAGAATTACACATGGTTCGGTTCTGCTTTTACTTCACGATAGCAAGCTCTGGCTTGTAAAGACCAGAAGCATACAGTTCATCTAGCATTTCATTGAAAGCAGGGATGGTAAGCTGTTGTTTTGCATCGGATAGCGCTACATCTGGATCAGGATGAACCTCTACCATGATACCGTCAGAACCTACTGCTAAGCCAGCTTTCGCTGTTGGAAGCAATAGATCTCGGCGACCAGTCGAATGTGTCACATCTACAAATACTGGCAAATGCGTCTCTTGTTTTAAGATCGGCACAGCAGAGATATCAAGGGTGTTACGTGTCGCTTTTTCGTAAGTACGAATACCGCGTTCGCAAAGCATAACTTGCGTATTTCCTTCTGATAAAATATATTCAGCAGCGTAAATGAACTCTTCGATGGTTGCTGACAATCCACGTTTTAATAAGATAGGGTGGTTTGTGCGACCTGCTGCTTTTAACAGTTCGAAGTTTTGCATGTTACGTGCACCAATTTGAATAACATCTACATATTTAGTAGCTATCTCAAGATCAGAAGGCGTTACGATCTCACTGATCGTCACTAAATTAAATTCATCCCCGATACGTTTAAGAATCTCTAACCCTTCCAATCCAAGTCCTTGGAAGTCATAAGGAGATGTGCGTGGCTTGTATGCTCCACCACGGAGTACACGTAAGCCTTGTTTCACGTGATTTTCAGCTACAGCACGAACTTGATCGTAGCTTTCTACCGAGCATGGTCCAGCGATCAGAACCTTCTCTTTACCACCAAACTCCACACCTTTAATGTTTAGGACAGTATCTTCTAGTTGTTTTTTACGGCTTACTAATAGAATTTTCTTATCCTCATCTTTTTGTAGATCAAGAGATGCACTAAAGATTTGTTTAAATAGATGGCGAATGGCTTCATCACTGAATGGTCCATTGTTAT
This sequence comes from Brevibacillus laterosporus, assembly GCA_007833815.1. Taxonomy (NCBI): domain Bacteria; kingdom Bacillati; phylum Bacillota; class Bacilli; order Caryophanales; family Paenibacillaceae; genus Brevibacillus; species Brevibacillus laterosporus. The sequence continues at coordinate 10,297 of CP033464.1, forward strand.
TCTCTACAATTAGATTCAACATGTCACGCTCACGTTCTGGATCAAAACGATTTACGCCCTGCTTGCTCTTCTCTTGGCCTAACTCCTGAACCAAAGAGGCACGCTTGTTGATCAATTCTAATAATTGCAAATTAATTGTATCCAGTTTTTGGCGAATGACCTCAATCTGCTCATTACTCATCTCTACTCCACCCTTCTACTTTTTCCCTTATCGTTTACAAAATACAGTATGGTTATTCATAAGACGTTCTGAGTTACCTGTTATTATAGTAGATGATTAGGCGTTTGACCAGCCCTTTAGTACCAAAAAGCGCGAAAGTAATTGTTAACAGCCATAAATATTTTGAAAAAGGTTAATTTAATAGGGTTTTATTATCTTTAGAAGCTAGTATATGATAGAGAAAATACGTAAATCTTCCATTCCAGATGGGAAGGAGAGTCAATTCATTTGCTAGAACAACATGCAGACAAGCAAAATAACACTCTTTTTGCTTTAGATATCGGTACCCGTAGTGTGGTAGGACTTATTGTAGAACCACTTGAAGACAAATTTCAAATTAAAGATTGTTACATTTTAGAGCATACGGAACGTTCTATGTTGGATGGGCAAATCCATGATGTGCTCGCAGTCGCTGAAGTAATAGAGCGGATCAAACAGCATTTGTCTCAAAAGCATGGCACCTTAAAAGAAGTAGCAGTAGCGGCAGCTGGACGCTCGCTCAAAACAAAGCGAGTTCGCTTCGAGCTCCCTATCTCGCATTTGCCTGTGCTGACCAGGGATGATGTGCTCACCCTAGAATTTTCCGCTGTACAAAAGGCTCAGGCTGAATTAGCTCAAGAGCTAAATGAGACGGATATTACACGCTATTATTGTGTAGGATACAGCGTGGTCAACTACCATTTAGATGAAGAAATCATTGGAAATCTAATCGATCAACGTGGAACGAACGCTTCTGTTGATGTAATTGCCACATTTTTACCCCGTGTCGTTGTAGATTCCTTATTGGCTGCTCTAAAACGTAGTGGTCTAGAGATGAAAGCTCTTACCCTGGAGCCAATCGCTGCCATCCATGTGTTGATCCCTACCACGATGCGCCGATTAAATATTGCACTAGTTGATATCGGTGCAGGGACCTCTGATATTGCATTAACAGAAGACGGAAGCATTACGGCCTATGGCATGGTACCTACGGCTGGAGATGAGATTACAGATGCCCTTATGAATGCATTTTTGCTAGATTTCCCTGTTGCAGAGGAGGTAAAACGCCACCTACATGATCAGGAAACTGTCCAGTTCCATGATATTTTGGGAATTGAGCATGATGTAAGCACAGAACAAGTCATTGCGGCTATTGAATCTGATATCGAGTCCCTTGCAAAACAGATCGCCCATAAAATTTTGGAACTTAATAGTAAGGCCCCACAAGCAGTTATGCTAATTGGAGGCGGAAGCTTAACCCCGACCCTCCCAACAAAAGTAGCGCAACACTTGGGACTGCCCGCTAATCGTGTGGCTGTTAGAGGAGCAGATGCGATCAAGCAATTTGTTGGAGAGCATCCCTTGCTAAATGGTCCAGCATTCGTAACACCTGTTGGAATTGCCCTCGCAGCACATTCACAGCCTATTCGTTATGTGACGGTGACTATTAATGATACGCAGGTAAGACTCTTTGATCTACGTAAAATGACATTAGGCGATGCACTATTAGCTGCTGGTATGGATATTAAGCGTCTACACGGTCGTCCTGGGCTAGCTATGTCAGTCAGTGTAAACGGACGTCTTAAGATCATTCCAGGTGAGCACGGCACCTCTCCGACCATTCTGATCAATGGTCTGTCAGGCTCTCTGGACTCTCTCATTTCAGATGGAGACACTATTAGTGTAGTCTCTGGTATGAATGGTAAAGAGGCAACTGCCGTAGCTCATGATCTTATTGATCCAAGTATGGCACTTACACTCACTATTAATGGTGAGGAATTTGTACAGCTACCTATTGTTTTACATGACAGTTTAATCCTACAAAATGATGCCCTGCTATGTGATCGTATGGACCTAGAGATGCGCCTACCTAAAACCATCGGAGAAGCTATTCAGTCCAGCAAATATGCTTCGCTGATACAAGAAGTAGCCGAAGCTCCCTTGTTTGTGATGACATGTAACAAGCAAACCTATTCCATACCACGTAAAGAGTTACATATTCTTTTAAACGGAAAAAAAGCTTCTTTGTTGGATTCTGTTTATTCACAAGATATCATTCATTGCGAAGTTCATGATCTAGAAACTCCTACTATAGGCGATTTGATAACACCAGATGATATGGTTCAAGAAACTGTGAACGTGTATGTAAATGACCAACTCATATCCTTAGAAACAGGCCACATGGACATACAACTTAATGGAAGCCCAGCTACCATGCAAACCCAACTACAAAATGATGCTGTTGTAACGATACATTCTGTAGTAGGAGAAGCTCCTATGTTAAGTGACATCTTCCGTTATGTAGAGATTCCCGCTCAGCCTATTGGGACAAATCAGTTGCCCAATTTCATCATGAAGGTAAATAATGAAGTAGCTTCCTTTCAAACCCCTTTAGTAAGTGGGGATAGAGTAGAACTGTACTGGGAATAGCATGAAAAAAGACCCCATAGCTGGGGTCTTTCTCTTGTCTGCCTATTTCATAGCTTGCTCGATTGCATCCTTCGTAATCTTCCAATGAGAGGTATGCCACGAGACTGCACCGTTCTCAATTAGAAAGATTTGTGGTGATTCGTGTTTAATCTGAAAATGCTCTGCAATTTCATTAGAGACAGGGCGAGCCTCACGAACGAGTACCACAGCTGCCTCCACATCGCTGTTTGCTTGCAAATACGCATGGAACTGCTCATGAGCAGACGTACTGATCGGACAAACTGTACTGTGTTTAAACAGTAGTAGTTTGCCTTTCTTCTCTAAGAATGCTTGTAGTTCTTCTTGGGATTGCAACTGTTGAAATGCCAAATAAACTCGCTCCCTTCTCAATAACGTAGATGATAATTAATGATAAAGAGAAAGATAGCGAAAGGCAAATTTTTTCCAAGTTACGTTACACTTCTAGTTTGATTTGTGTCAGCTTCCGTTGAATCTCACTTATCCATTGCTGAGCATGAAGTGACTTGGCCAACAAATATAGATCAAGTAATTCATTTACTCTCTCATCAATCTTGTCTTTCAATTCTTCATCTTCGCTCTGTTCCGCTATAATGACGAGTAGATTGGCAAACTCGCTGATTGCTTCAAAGGCAACCTCTTGCTCTTCCGGTTGGTCTCCCAGGTTTCTCATCAGTTGTTTTAGATCATCCTTTACGAGATCGACAACAGACGTGCAAGCACATTCTTCATCTTTGCAGACATGAATTGGCACATTAAGAATTTTCACCCGACTGCGATAGATTACACTGCGCAGCGCGATGTCCATCTCTTTGCCACATTGGCTGCAATATTTCATCTGTACTTCTCCTCTCTCAAACTGCCTTTCCTCCAGATTTATCTGTCTGTTTTTCTAAGTCACCCATTTCGAGTGAGGGATATAATAATCCTGCTGAAGGTATGTTGGTACATGATGGCAGTACTTGTTTAACTTCCAAACGCACAAACGCTTTCCCCATATGTAAAAGCGTATCCTCTACACATTGTAGGGGTTTCCTTTCACTTTTACATGTCATACTTTCTGTAACTAGATGAAAACTTTGGCATCTACCCACTTAATTTGGTAGATAAATGCCAAAGATGCCAGCATACTTATAGCCTACAATTAGTGATAAATAGCGTTTACTTTCTCACATGTAGGGCAAATAGCAATTTTACCCGAATGTCCTATTTCATCCTCTACCCGATAACCGGTAATTTTTTCTGAGGAACAGAACAAGCACTCAGAGTTAAATTCCATATCATATTGCGCTTTCCAAGCAATCGATTTAAAATCTTCTCCCACAAAAATAGTCATATACAAATGTTCCTTGGGTTGTAACGCGTAAATGTCTCGATTCATCATATCCATCCCCTTCCTTTTTGTGAATGTCTTTGTTATCATTCAGCTTTTCCACATTTTCAGAATAATAAACATCAGTAAAAATATTTTTACCAAGGTACTTCGCTTTCCAAATTTTTTTGTGTACAATATGAGCAAGATCATGAAAGCGAGGAGATACATATATGAAAGATCCACGTTTAGAACAATTGGCATACAATTTGGTCAATTATTCCATTCGCGCTCAAAAGGGCGAGCACGTACTCATTCATTCTACCGGTCATCAGCCTGAATTAGTAAAAGCCTTAATTCGCAAGGTATATGAAGCTGAAGCTCACCCATATGTACAACTTCAAGATCCTGCCATTCAACGGGAATTGTTAATGGACACAAACGAAGAACATCTTGCTGTCATGCGAGAAGCTGAAGTTGCTTTTATGAAAAAAATGGATTGTTATATTGGGATTCGCGGAGGTAAAAACATTACAGAACTCTCCGATGTTCCAAGCGACAAAATGAGTATGTATTCCCGTCAGTTGCAGCGACCTGTTACAGATATCCGTGTACCTGAAACAAAATGGGTAGTTATGCGTTATCCAAACGAATCCATGGCTCAATTGGCTAGTATGAGTACAGAAGCGTTTGAAAGCTTTTACTTTGATGTTTGCAATCTAGACTACAGCAAAATGTCCAAAGCAATGGACAACCTTGTAGAGCTTATGAACAAAACAGATAAAGTTCGCTTAACAGCTCCTGGAACAGACTTGTCCTTCTCTATTAAAGACATCCCAGCGATTAAATGCGCAGGCGAGTGTAACATTCCGGATGGTGAAATTTTCACAGCTCCTGTGAGAGACTCTGTAAATGGTACCCTTTCCTATAACACGCCATCTCCATACCAAGGCTTTACATTTGAAAATGTGAAGCTGACCTTCAGAGATGGAAAAATCGTTGAGGCCACCGCAAATGACACAGAGCGCATTAACAAAATCTTTGACGAAGATGAAGGCGCACGCTACATTGGAGAATTTGCTATTGGGGTGAATCCTTATATTCAAAACCCAATGAAAGACATCTTGTTTGATGAAAAAATTGACGGAAGCATTCACTTTACACCAGGACAAGCTTACGATGAAGCATTCAACGGTAATAAATCTTCCATTCACTGGGATATGGTACTAATCCAACGTCCTGAATGGGGTGGTGGAGAAATCTACTTTGATGATGTTTTGATCCGTAAAGATGGACGCTTTGTCCTTCCTGAGCTAGAGTGTCTCAACCCTGAAAATCTTAAATAAATGCAACAAAACAAAACCTCGAGGAACTAAAATCCCCGAGGTTTTGTTTTAATTGTTCCATTTGAAAGGAAGCGTAGCCATTTTATGATGTATGAACTACGTTTTGCCCTTTATCAAGCATTTGTTTTTTATTCTTTAGAAATTGAACAGCGCCTTCTAATTGATGTAGGGTAAACTCCCAACACATTTTTTGATACTCATTCAACTCTTCCACGCTTTTCTGATAACTGTTTCGAATGATCTCCTGTCGCTTCTCTTGATAAGCAATCAAATCATCAAAAAAGTACTTTTGATCTTCTGCCGGGTGTAAATCACAAAAGAATAAGCGCGTTAACATATCTGACCGAACAATCGGTCCTTCAATTTCCGTCTTTAACTCCTGATGAAATTGATCGCGTCCTTGTTGCGTCAGACGATACATAATCTTGTTTGGCTTTCCTGTCTGTAACACTTCTTCTTTTGTAACATGTCCTTCTTGTTCCAACTTTTTTAGAGCGGGATAAATCGCGCCGTAGCTCGCATCGTAAAAGAAACCTATGCTGCTCGTAAAGAACTGCTTTATATCGTAGCCGCTCATTTCACGATAATGTAATAAGCCTAAAATGATTGATTTGACGTCCATAACATTTCCTCCGGATGTAGGCTTGGTACAAAATTTCAATTATTTACTTACATTATTCTTTGTTTATTTCAATATTATAAAATGTTTAACTTGATATTAGCAAGATTTTAACAAGATTTTAACAAGAAATGAATCCTTCTCCCCCTTATTATGAGAGTAACGCTTTAAATCGTCATAGCACAAGTTGCTTTAGGCTTATTTCCCTCTCTCGCATATAGTAAAAGCATCCTATATTCCTAGTTTTTGTCTTTGTTTTTAGGAATTTTCTGCGATATCTAATTACTCCTACTTGGCTTTGAGATGAATACAATATCTCCTCACACAATTGGGCGTTCCACCTTTATCCTCTCTCCATAAGATGATGTATACCTATCTGCAGGGAAGTAAGGAGATGAAGTTGTGAAACCAAGAGGCTGGTCCTATACGAATACAAAATATCAGCAGATGAGTAATCTACATCCATTCAACTTCTTTGTTCCGTTAGTGGAACAGGTAAAGCATGGCGTAGTTTCTCTTATCTGCGAAGACAACACCTCCCCTCCAGACATCGATCAGATTTTGCAAAGCTTTTTGGACATGGAACCGCTCGAAGCAGGTCAGACGGAAAAAAGCTTTGGTTCCGGCTTCATTTTTCATCCCAAGGGCTATATTCTCACCAGTGAACACGTTATAGGCAAATCCACATCTATTTATGTAAAAATGTGGAACGGAAAGGTATTTGAAGCTAAGCTCATTTTTAGTGATCCTCAACGGGATTACGCTATCGTAAAAATTGAAACAGATATTCGTCTTAGTCCACTGCCTCTTGGCAATTCAGGTGAGGCACGCGTAGGTGAATGGGTCATTAGCGTCGGAAGTCCCCTTGGTTTAGAAAATTCAGTTACAGCGGGCATTATAAGTGCCAAAAACAGGCGTATTCAGGTATCTAAAAGATTATACGATGAAATCTTCCAGACAGATGCTGCCATTAATCCCGGTAACAGCGGAGGCCCCTTAATTAATTTACACGGTGAAGTAATAGGTCTAAACGCATTTATCATCCAGTCTAGTCAATGCCTTGGTTTTGCCATTGGAATTGATAGTATTAAGAAGAAAATCCAGCAACTTTTATAGCTTAGTTTTTTCCCACCACACGTAACAATAAACGTGTACAGTGAAAAAGAGTTGCCGTCTCACCATGGAGAGCTGGCAACCTTTTTTCTGTGATCTGGAGTTATCTTTGTGTTCCATCTACTTGTATGTTTACCAGACAGCCACGGCTCCATCGGTCCGTGGATCTCTGTACCACCTACCCTCAATCCATTGCCATCTAGGGGCATCCAGAGCTGCTTGAGGATGTAACTAGAAATCGATCTCCTTCAGACGGTTCTAATAAACATAAAATGGTTCGACCCGTCGTTGATTTCCCACAGCCTGATTCTCCTACAATGCCCACCGTTTCACCCGGATAGACCGTTTAATGAATACCTCAACCGCTTTTACATGGCCAACCGTTTTGTTCAAAAATCCCGCTTGAATCGGAAAATATTTTTTCAAATTTTTTACTTCTAATTAAAGGTTGCGTCATTTTGACACCTCCTGATACAGCCAACAGCGGTATTTATGTTTAGGTAATTCGAGTAAAGGAGGTTGTGCTTGCTCACAGATTGACATCACCTTTGAACAGCGAGGCGCAAAACGACATCCTTTTGGCATTTGGTAAAGGAGCAACGTAGTGCAGTATTCCCGCGAAGAAGCACTTTCATCATACATATAAAAAAAGCAACATGGATACATTCGATCCACCTTGCTTTTTACTCTCTATAAGAAATGAGTTTCTCATGTTTATATTCATTATCAAGTGCTAGGAAGCTGTTTGCTACTCTTCCTGCTTTTTGTTGAATGCAATCAGATAGACCTCCTGATCGCCCTGAATGTTTAATTCTTGTTCCATTTGTTTTAATTGATGTAGCTGCGCAGAGTCTAACTCTGCAAATGGCATTTCACTAAGATGTTTATGTTCCATTTTCTCACCTACCTTCCACAATTCACAAGCTCTTATGTAGATTGTCCTGTGGGGGAGGAAAACATGCGCTTCTGTAATAACTAAGGATTGAGTGATTATTTTGGTCAAAATTAAGCACTAACCGTTTGCGTTTGCAACACTTGAGATACAGCCGAGCAAGAACGTTTACAAAAACAAATAGGCACTTGTTTGTCTTTTGCTTTCGATTTGATTTTTTTCGCCAAGTTATGATTAACAAAATCGGTTAGAACTAAAATCATTTTAACATCAGATGGAATTTTCAAACTGGTCTCTGAGCTTTTCCTACCTGTAATATGGTGGATCTTTTTATACCCCACCTCTTCAAGTATTTGTAAAATATTGCCTAACCTATCCCCACCAATGATTAATATAGACATAATAGAAATCCTCCTTTAGATTGTTTGTGCATAAGACCCCTGACGGTCAAAAAACAGTTAGATCACTGTTTATTCGTTATATGTTTCTGAAGCCAAAAAGTTAATTGAGAATAAATATCATTCTTATTGATAAATATTATCATTACCAATTAAGTTTGACAATACTCTGTACTATTTTTTTATCGTTTGTTCACACTATTTTTACAAGCTACAGCTCTATCCTTGATTGGATGCTTTTCCCACGGTTATAATCAAGCTATCACAATTCTTAAAAAAGGAGGTGGGAGTTTATGATGCAAGAAATCAAGCAGCTCCACACCATCTTTACCCGCACATTAGAAGGCATCAATGTTTTTCGCACCATGGTCCAACCTTTGATCGATCACGCAAGAGATGAACATATGAAGCTTTACTATCACCACATTTCTGAAGAAGAAGAACAACGGGAAGAACGATTGAATGATCTCGTCCCTCGTTTGTCGCTACTCATTCGGGAGAACAATCTGGATCAACTGAGTGATCGCGAGCTGTCTCACTTGCTTTCTGACTTACATTTAGAGCGGTTTGGCTTACACAATTTCCGTGAGCATTTAGAATTAGCCCTGTATGAATTTACAGATGAACCTAGCCGAATAAAGCTGGACAGCATGCGTGAAAACACTCATCAAGACTATTTAGCAACCAAAGAGATCATGGGTAAGCTAAGTGAAAAATTCTCTGATGTCGTTCCGGCAAAAGTGGATACACACGACCATGACCATGGCCATGATGTCCATCAGGTAAATCACTTTGAGGTTTCGTCCGCGTTGCAAGATTCTAGTAGCTCCAAGCAAACATCGACTGTACCTGCTGAAGCTCACAGTCATTCATCAGAGTCGTCTGTTGCCAAAAAAGGACTTACAGTTGGAAGTCTGCGTCATCTCAATCGTCACGTATAAGAGAACAGTTCAAGATCGGAGGCTTTTATGGATAAAGCACAGAAATTCCCAGACTCCCCATTGTCAAAGGAAGAATGGCGTCAATTAGACGATACCATTGTTGAAATGGCTCGTCGTCAACTCGTAGGTCGTCGATTCATTGACATTTACGGCCCACTAGGAGAAGGTATTCAAACCATTACCAACGATATTTATGATGAATCTCGTTTCGGAAATATGAGTTTGCGCGGTGAATCACTAGAATTAACACAGCCAAGTAAACGAGTTAGCTTAACGATTCCGATCGTGTACAAAGATTTCATGCTGTACTGGCGCGATATGGCACAAGCCCGCACATTGGGTATGCCAATTGATCTCAGCTCTGCGGCAAATGCTGCCAGTAGTTGCGCTCTTATGGAAGATGATATGATCTTTAATGGTAGCCCTGAGTTTGACTTGCCAGGTATCATGAATGTAAAAGGACGTCTCACGCATATTAAGAGCGACTGGATGGAATCAGGCAATGCTTTTGCCGATATCGTAGAAGCTAGAAATAAGCTGTTAAAAATGGGCCACAGCGGTCCATATGCCCTTGTTGTATCCCCAGAGCTGTATTCTTTGCTCCACCGTGTACACAAAGGCACCAATGTCCTTGAAATTGATCACGTTCGCAACTTGGTTACAGACGGTGTATTCCAATCTCCTGTAATCAAAGGCGGTGTTCTAGTAGCTACAGGAAGACATAACCTAGACCTTGCGATTGCTGAGGATTTTGATTCAGCTTTCCTAGGAGACGAACAAATGAACAGCCTCATGCGCGTATATGAGTGTGCTGTTCTACGCATTAAGCGTCCAAGTGCAATTTGCACATTGGAAATGACAGAAGAATAGACAAAACAATCTACGTATGTAGAAAGAGAGATAGCCATTCTTTTTTGGTGGCTATCTCTCTTATTTCTTGATCCAATATTATTTTTAATCAAAATTTTCAGTTATTTAAAAGGGATAAAAAACCTTAGGAACGACCCTAAGGCAGACATACATGTATGGTAGAAAGCGATTACGCAATCCGAACGATTTTTTGTGTATCAGCAGTATGTAAGAAAGGCATATCTACGTGGCTAATCGCTGTTTCATAACCAATATCACAAACTAATACATCTACCTCTTCACAAAAAGGCAGTGTACAGCTTCCTTCGTTCAATTCGCACAGGCGTTTTAAATGTTTGAGTCGCTCTGCCACTTTTTGCTGCCGCATATAATTATTAACCAATTCACAAACATTGAGATGGCGAGCATCCACTATCATGCTGATATCCTGAATGTGAACGATCAGACGTTTTCCTTCTTCTGTAACAAATCCCAGAGAACAGAACTGAGAATCGGACATCTCTAGACGAGTAATCACCGCGTGTTTATACTCTTCTCCAGAGCGGAGCTTGATGGTATCCGCTTCAACTGCGCCGCCTATTTTACGCTCATTGGATACAACTGTATACATATCGGTATAACCGTTAATTTGATACCTCGTCATCGGAAATTCACTCCTATTCTTATCGTATCTGCTAATGAGACTCATTATCAAATTTGTTATTTGTATCGTATAATGAAAATCATTATTAGTCAATATTGAGATTGTAACCAATGTTTTTATCTAGATTATCATGTATCTTTTCCCGAATACCTCTTGTTTAATCTGTAAAAATGGTCCAATGCAACACAAAAACCCGTCTCACTTTTATCGCGAAAAACGGGTTTTTGGTTTTTACTCTTATTTATATAGACGGTTTATCAATGATTTGGTAACAAATAGTAGTCTGCATCTCGAAAACTAAGTACATGTTTGATTAAACAGTTTTATTTTTATAAAAGATATAGACGGCAATAAAAATACCAGATATCCAAATAGACATCAGAGCAAAATCAAAAGCAATTTTGTATCCAACAGAAATAAATGATAGCTTTGCTGTTAGAAAGGAAAGAAGGATTCCAATTACAGCAATGGAATAACCCAATGTATATCCATTCGTCAAAATTTGTTTACCACGTTCATCTTTTCCTTCTGATCTCGTAAAAGCTACGGTGTAAGAAACCGAAATGGTATAGGTAATCACAAGTAAAATAAATAAAACTTCTAACATTTTGGTGCATCTCCCTTATCTACTTCATATTGAAAGACTTCATTTATATCGACTTCAAATAAATGAGCAATTTTAAAGGCTAGCATGAGAGAAGGATTATAGCGATTCGCTTCTAATGAAACAATGGTTTGTCTACTAACACCTAGTCTGTCTGCTACCTCTTTTTGCGACCATCTTTTCTTGGCACGCAGCACAAATAATTCATTTTGAATTCTACCTTCCTTTTCCAAACAACCATCTCCTTCGCTTTAATGTAATATATTTTTTACATAATGTAAATAATATTTATCTAAAAGTAAAAAATATATGTATATCAGTAGGTTAAATCTGCTCAAATAAAAAAGCTCACTTACGGTATATCTACCGCCATGTGAGCTTTGAATTATTGTTCCTATCGTTGTCTTACTCTTGTTTTGAAGTCTATTTCATAAACAAATCAAGCTTCTGAATACGTCTCACTGCTTCACGCAAGCGTTCCTCCGTGTTTAATAGTCCCAAGCGTACATAGCCTTCTCCATGCGTGCCAAAACCTATCCCAGGGGCAACCATTACATGTGCTTTAAATAAGAGTTCATCCGCCAATTGGGCAGAGGTATAGCCTTCTGGAATCGGGAGCCAAGCAAAGAACGAGCCTTGCGATGGCGTCGCCTTCCAGCCAATTTCATGCAACGAAGTATACAGAGCATTTCGTCTACTTTCATAGGTAGCAACCAACTCACTGACGCAGTCTTGAGAATTGGTCATCGCTTTAGCTGCAGCCATCTGGACAGCCCCGAATAAGCTTACAAAGTAGTGATCTTGTAACGTGTTGATTAACTTAACCAACTCGCGGTTTCCTACCATCGCACCTACGCGCCAACCTGCCATATTATAGGTTTTTGACAAGGTATAGAACTCAACTCCTACCTCTTTAGCACCAGGAACTTGCATGAAACTGATCGGTTTCTTCCCATCAAAAGAAATGGCCCCATAAGCAAAGTCAGAACAAACTACGATCTCATGCTTTCGAGCAAATTTGACCGTTTCTTCATAAAATTCATACGGTGCCGTGACCGCTGTTGGATTGTTCGGATAGTTTAAGAACATCAACTTCGCTTTCTCTAGATCAGCCGCATCTAATTTTCCGTAATCAGGTAAAAACTGATGATCTGCTGTCAACGGCATGGGAACCATTCGCCCACCTACCATAGCTACACCCGACCAATAATCTGGATAGCCAGGATCAGGGACCAGAGCAACATCCCCCTGATTCATCAAGACTTGGCAAATCTCTACTAGCCCTATCTTACTTCCAAATAAAATGGCTACTTCTTCTTCTGGATCAAGATCTACGTCAAATTCCTGTTTATACCAATGAGCTACGGCCTGCTTTAATTCTAGCCGTCCCTGAAAAGGTGGATATTTATGATGCAAGGGATCTTTCGCCTGCTTTGCCAGTTCCTCTACAATATGTAAGGGTGTGGGTAAATCAGGATTTCCTTGTCCTAAGTTAATAACGTCATGACCCTCTGCAATAACCTTGTTAACCTTTGCTACCAACGTTGAAAAAAATTGGCTGGGTAACTGTTCCATCATGGAAGCAGGTGTGATACGCATCGCTTTCCCTACTTTCTTTTTTTCAGAGTAAACTGACATTTATGTAGATACTAACATCTCTTTGATTTGTAAGAGAAAGACCCCTTTCTTCTGTAAACAAAGAAAGGAGTCATCTGTGTAACAATGATTTTATACTAGTTAGTGCAGCTTATTCTGTCAATCCATTTTTTGAATCTCAACTTTTGCTCCATCTTTAAGCATGGACTGACCTCTGATTACTACTTTCTCTCCCAAAGCAACGCCTTGTTTGATTTCAATCAGATCACTTGATTCCTCGCCTGTTTCTACTGCTACTTTCTTAGCTACCTCGCCTTCCACTTTATATACAAACTTTTTGCCATTTTCTTCAAATACTGCCTTACGTGGAATTGCAACAGCCTTCTGAGCTTTACTGGAAGTGGATTGGATTTTTAAATTTACAACCATATCTGCTTTTAATTCATTTTTTGGATTTGGCACTGTAATTTCGATTGGATATGCTTTCAGTTGTTGATCCATTGTAGGACTTACGGCTGTAATAGTTGCCTCGATTTTTTTATTCAATGCAGTCAATTCAACAGTCGTACGATCTCCTACTTTTATCTTGGTAATTTCATCTTCTGATAAGTTCGCTTTTACCAAGAGAGGATTGGTATTAACCAGTACAACAACGGGTCCTTGCCCGGAAGCCATTTCTCCCACATGCCCACCTACCTGAGATACATAACCAGAGATAGGTGCTGTTACAGTTGAATTACTCAACTGCTCGCGTGCGCCGGCAAGTGCCACTCTATATTGGTTAACAGTTGCTTCTGAAACCACGATACCTGTTTTTTTAGTAGCCGTATTATATTCTACTTTGGAATTATTAACAGCGGTTTCTGCATTTTTTAATGCTGCTTGCGCTTGTTCATTCTGCTGGGAGGAGATGGCTCCTTGATTGAATAGTTCTTGGTTCCGGGTTGCTTCACGCTTAGCATCCTGGTAAGCACGTTCTGTCTGTGCCACAGCATTTTTTGATGTTTCAACAGATTGTGTAGTGCTAGTACCACTTTGGTTAAGATTTGCTACCGATACCTGATACTGGGCTTCAGCCTGACGAACCGCATTTCTGAGGTCTTCTTGGTCCAGTGTAAATAAAACAGATCCCTTATTCACATATTGCCCCAGTTTAACATTGAGGGTTTGAATTTTGCCCGGTGCTTTTGGGGACATCTTTACTTCTTGGCTCGGTGCCAGTTTACCAGTATAACCTGCTCCCGATGCAATTGTATCTTCTATTGCCTGGCTTATTTGCACCGGTGTAGGGGCTTCCGCCTGAGCAACTTGAGGGGCTGCAGCTGGTTCGCTCGTGCACCCCGTTGCTGTCAAAGCAGCAACGAGTACAAGCGGTAAGCCCCATTTACTTTTTACCATTGTTAATCCTCCTTTACATCATTACACTTCTTCTACTACAGTTGGCGTTTTTTTCTTTTTACGATTAAAACGATCTTTAAACTTACGGCCCCAGTTATCGAATGTTACATATACGACAGGGACAAGCACCAAAGTAATTAACGTGGAGAAAGTCAGACCGAAAATAACTACCACTGCCATTGGCGCTTGAGATTCGTTACCAGAACCACCTGCAAATGCTAGTGGAGTAATCGCTAGCACAGTCGCTAATGTAGTCATCATAATCGGACGCAGACGAATCGGACCTGCTTTTAAGATAGCTTCATCTCGATCCAGGCCGTCTTTACGAGCTGTAATAATGTAATCGACCAGAACGATCGCATTATTTACGACAATACCTACTAACAAGATATAACCGATCAAGGCTGGTACTGACAATGGTTGACCTGTCACGAACAATCCAACCACAACCCCGATAAAGGTAGGCGGCACAGAGAACATAATGATAAATGGACTAAACAGGGATTCAAATTGGCTTGCCATAACCATGTACACTAGTACAACAGACAATAGAATGGCAAAACTGAGACTACCAAAGGATTCTTCCATATCTTTGGACTGACCACCATACTCAATATGGTAACCGTCTGGAAGGTTCAACTTAGCTAGTTTTTCTTGTACCTCAGACATAATGGAGTTAAGGTCACGACCGCTAGTATCACCAGTAATCGAAACTTCACGAGTCTGATCCACACGTTTAATCATTTGTGCTACATCCACTTTTTCCACTTTAGCAATAGCACCAAGTGATACTTGTGCTCCGCTGGTAGTCGTAATGGTTAGACGTTCTATATGCTTTGGTTCATCCTGAATGCTTTTCGGCAAACGAATTTTTACGTCAATCTCATCATCGCCTGTTTGATAACGCGTTAAGGTTTGCCCTTCAAAAGCCGTCCGCACGTTTGATAGAACTTGTTGTGTACTTAGGCCATATTGACTAGCCTTTTCACGATTGACTATCACTTGGAACTCACGATCTTTTTCTTCTAAAGAAGTGGTTACGTTTGCTGTTCCAGATACCCCGCTAACAACACCCATCACGATATTACTAATATCATCCAAAACCTCTAAATCATCACCACGCAAGCTGATTTCAAGTGGCGTACCGCCCATGCCACCATTGGCATCCATATGCTTTACTGTAATTTCTGCACCTGGAATACCTTTTACCTGATTGCGTAAATCATCAATGATTTGGTCTGTTGTACGAGTACGATCCTTTACATCCACTAATGTAAGTTGTAGTTCCCCACGGTTAGTAGCAGTACTCGCTAACACAGATGTACCTGCACTTCCCATGGATACATACAATTCTTTTACTTCTGGTACCTTTTTCACAATACCCTCAAGTTCCTTAATCACTTTTTCCGTTTCTTGAATCTGCGTATTATTAGGAAGTTTAGCAGCGACTGTAACCTTTCCCTGATCCATGGATGGAATAAATTCCGCTCCAATAAACGGTGTCAAAACCACAGCACCGACAAACATAAGAGCTACACCGAGGTAAACAGTCTTACGCCACTGGATCGCCCATTTTAGGAAGCGCCCATAGAAATTAGAGACTTTTGTAAAACCAATGTTAAACCACGTGATCGGGTTGTAGCCCCGATACGTTCCAGAATGATAAATTTCTTCATCCGGAATGCGTTTCAAGATTCGTGCAGACATCATAGGCACTAGCGCAATGGAAGCGAAGAGTGCTGCTATATGTGAGTATACAACCGTCAATGCCAACGGTCCAAATAATTGAGACGCCAATCCTTCAACGAACATGATTGGCAAGAATACACAAATTTGCGCAAGTGCAGAAGCCATAACCGCTGTTCCAACCTCTTGGGAACCATAGCGAGCAGCTTGCATCATGGATTTACCTTCCTGACGATGCCTGTAAATATTTTCTAAGATTACAACAGCGAAGTCAACCAGTGAACCTAATCCGAGTGTTAAGCCACTAAGAGAGATTAGATTGATTGTCTGACCCGTAAAATACATCAAGCAGAATGTAGCAATAACAGAAATTGGTATAACAACTGCAATAATGAAAACAGAACGAACACTATTTAAAAACAGTAACAAGATAATGATCGAGAACGCAGCCCCTATCAAGGCATGCTCAGCCACTGTGTAGATTGAATCTTTGATGAACTGAGAGGTATCCGTGATCATGGAAATCTCTGTGCCTGGTGGCAAGCTCTCTCTTAACTTGTCAATCTCTGCCTTTGCTTTATCTGCTACTTCGATGGTGTTACCACCCGAAGCTTTCGTAACAGAAATCCCTACAGTTGGTTTCCCATTAAAATAAGTAAATTGTGATTCTTCCTTATACGTATCTTCAATGGATGCAATGTTTTTTAGCGGGATAGTTGAGAGACCGATCACTACCGGTGTTTCACCGATATCCTGAATAGTCGTATACTCTCCTTGCACACGAATACTTAGTTTTTTATCGCCTTCACGCACCATACCAGCTGCTCCGGATAGGTTGGTACCCATTAAAGCTTGCTGTACCTGCTCCAAGCTAATACCGTATGCAGTGATTTTGTCGGAATCCAGCGTTACTTCGATGATACGTTCCTTCCCACCATTAATCCCAACGGAAGCAACCCCGTCAATACGTTCAATCCGAGATTTAATGACATTATCAGCTAATGCTTTTAACTTAGTAATGTCATCACTACCCGTCAAAGCAAACGTCATAATTGGCTCGCTGTTCGGGTCTAACTTGAGAACGCGTGGAGATTTAGCCGTATCCGGCAATGCTCCGCGCACTTGGTCTACCTTGTCACGCATGTTTAGCGTGGCTTGGTCCATATCTGTACCCCAGTTAAACTGGACAATGACCTGCGAGGCTCCACTCATGGAAAAAGACGAGAGCTTACTTACATTAGGAACAGTCCCTAATGCTTCCTCTACGGGTTTTGTCACCAGTTTTTCTACTGATGCAGGCGTCCCACCCTCAATTGAGGTTACTACAACAGCAACCGGCAAGTTCAAGTTAGGATAGAGTTCTACCGCCAATTTGGGTAGCGACACGAACCCAAAAATGAGGATGGCTACAGCCAGCATCACGATGGTTACGGGTCGGTTAATCGCAAACCTTGAAATGTTCATCTCTGTTCCCTCTCTCCTTTAATAAGGAATGATATTTTTTCTCTAGATAATGATTGAGCAATTCTAAAGATTGAGTAATTTGTTTCTGCTCTTGTTCCTTCATTCCCACAAATACATCAGGTAGATAGTGATCTTTCATAACTGGAAATCGATTCTGAATCTGAGAAAAATCATGAACAAGCGAAACCCAAACCATGCGTCTGTCGTTATGATCTCGCTTGCGAATAACCAGATTTGCTTTTTCCAAACGATCAATGATACCAGAAACCGTGCTATAGGATAGCTCTAGCTTCTTGCTGATTTCTCCAATGGTTCTCGGATTTTCTTTTACTTGTTCAATCACCATGATCTGAGGCTTAGTAATGCCGCTCTTCATCAGCTCTTGTGTAAAAATCCCGATGTATAATTTCCACATGTCCATCAATCGATCAGCTAGCTCCTGCATAGAATCACGGCTACCTCCCTCTATTGTTTTTATTTCGCTATACGAAACATTATGTCATGGTGACTATTTTGCATCAAGAAATATCCGGAGCTACATATGCCAAAACACAGTTTCTCCCATTGCTCAGCTTTGGTCTATCTGATAATACGTAACTCCTTACAAAAAATTTCTTTTTTTCAAAAATTGATTTATTTTTTTGGTTAATTATAGAAAAGTTTATCTCTTTTTGATTAGAATGTCGACAAACACATGATCTAGTGAGCAATTATCTCATAATAAAAAAAGGCCGTACTTAGGTAAATGACACTACCTAAGTATAGCCTTTCCAGATACAGTCAGATTTTTTTGCGTTACTAAATCGAGCAGATTTGGTCCTGCAAAAGCAACAGTCGGGATCCCCCTTGCCAGCATACATTAGCACATCAAATATTGATGCAAAGACGGGACTTTTACTTCGGAGTGACTATTAAAAAAACGGCAACACAAAATTCATGTCTATCTTTCTATCCGCTCATAATCCCCACTCTTGCCACCCGTTTTTTTCACCAGATACGTAGGACCAATTACCATTGCTTTATCCATTGCCTTACACATATCATAGACGGTTAGTGTCACAGCACTAGCAGCCGTCAATGCCTCCATCTCTACACCTGTTTTGCCCGTTGTTTTCACTTTAACCCATATCCCTATAGTATCCTCACCTTCAAATTCATACGTAACATCTACACCAGTTAAGGCTAATGGATGGCACATCGGAATGATATCAGAGGTTTTTTTGGCAGCCATAATCCCCGCTACCTGTGCAACAGCCAGTACGTCTCCTTTGCTAACCTTACCCTCTTTTATGCGTAGCAGTGTCTCTGGTTTCATCACAATACGGCTTCTGGCTATAGCCTCACGTTCCGTAACCGCTTTGTCTGAGATATCCACCATACGTGCCCTGTTCTGTTCATTAAAATGCGAAAGTTGATCGTGTGTCGACATGATTGTTGTTCTCCTTTTTTACAAACGTGCTTTTAAGAATCCTTCTATGTTAAATGTAAACGACTAAACTATCCAAAGCAATCCGTTCACTCTATTGAAAAGCCCTCTATCGCTTCCTTAAAATAACGTAGATTGTTACTCGACCAAGCTTCCTCCCTTCATTTCGCTATAGTGATATGGTATGTTCAAGAGGGAAACGGAAAATAGTAAACAGAGCGAAAGAAAAGAGGCCAAAGACATGCATGTTACCCTATTATTATTTGCCGGTTTGGCAGAACGAGCTGGACAACATAAATTACTGATTGAATTACCCGATTCTAGCACTGTACAAGACTTGCTGGTCAGATTGCCTCATCAATATCCAGCGTTAAAAGAATTGCTACCCAGCTGTTTCATATCGGTAAACCAAGAATATGCCGAAAATCATACCATTATAAAGGAAAACGACGAGGTAGCCCTTCTTCCTCCTGTTAGTGGTGGCGAAGAGCCACGTTTTGCTATTACAGAAGAACCCCTCTCTGTGGAACCTTTAATTAAACTAGTTTCTCACCGTAACTGTGGAGCTATTTTAACTTTTATCGGTACAGTACGAGAAATGACGCAAGGTCAGCGTACCGTCTATCTTTCATATGAAGCATACATTCCGATGGCGATTGAAAAGCTTAAACAAGTGGAAGCAGAAATCCACGAACGCTGGGAAAATATACGTGTAGCCATCCATCATCGAATTGGTGATCTACAGATTGAAGAGATCGCAGTAGTAATCGCTGTCTCATCTCCGCATCGCAATGATTCCTTTGAAGCTGGCCGTTACGCTATTGAGCGATTGAAACAAATTGTGCCTATCTGGAAAAAGGAAATGTGGGAAGACGGAAATGAGTGGAAGGGTCATCAGCTAGGGCCATGGAATCCAACTACTGACTTGGATAATGTGGATAAGTAGTGTATTTCTTATTGTTAGGATGGAGTGAACATAATAAGCATGAATGAGAAAAGATATTCTAGACAAATCTTATTCGCCCCGATCGGTACAGCTGGACAAGAGCGTTTACGCAAAAGTCGTGTTGCTATTGTTGGTATGGGAGCGCTGGGAACAGTGCTCTCCAATCATCTGGTACGAGCTGGTGTCGGGTTTGTTCGGTTTATAGACCGAGATTTTGTAGAACCAAGCAATTTACAGCGTCAAATGTTATATGACGAAGAAGACGCAAGACAAAACCTACCAAAAGCGATAGCCGCTTTTGAGAAATTGTCCAAAATAAACTCAGAGGTCGTATTAGAACCCATTGTAGCAGATGTGACTGCTTTTCATGCAGAGAAGTATTTATCGGATGTTGATCTCATTTTAGACGCTACCGATAACTTTCAGGTGCGTTATCTCATTAATGATGTAGCCGTCAAGCACAATATCCCTTGGATTTATGGCGGGGCTGTCAGCGCAACTGGCACATTTACCGCTATTCGACCAGAGGAAACGCCCTGCTTACGTTGTCTATTTCCTGAAGCACCAAAGCCAGGATCGACTGCCACATGCGATACTGCTGGCGTAATTGGTCCAATCATACATGTTGTTGCCTCCTATCAAGCGACAGAAGCTTTGAAAATTCTTTTAGATGAAACCAATTCCTACAATCCTCATCTGGAGCATTTTGATTTGTGGAATAATACTCATCAACAAGTCAAAGTCACTAAAGCCAAACGTCCTAACTGCCCTACTTGCGGTCAGCGAAATTTCACGTTTTTGGAGATTAATCCTGATGATGAGCTGGCTACGACCTTATGTGGTCGAGATACGGTGCAATTAAGTCCCCGTGAAACGATTACGCTTGATTTATCTCAATTGGCAGAACGGCTCGCTCCTTTGGGAGTCGTGGAACTGAATCGTTTCTTACTGCGATTCCACACCGAGCCTTACACCTTAGTGATCTTTCCAGACGGTCGTGTGCTCGTTCAAGGTACAGACGATATTACCATTGCACGTAGCCTATTCGCCAAATTTATCGGTAATTAGGTAATTTTGTTACTATTTCGTTAAAATAGGGTGGAAGAGTAACACGCTTTCGAGTATAATAAATTTGCAACGGAAACGAAACGCGGTTTCATCTAGTGAAACAAACGGGTAAGGAATATGTAACAGTTGAATTTATTTGCTCGAAGGGGGTTATTCTTTTGGCTTTTCAAGATGATTACAAAGTGAAATCGTCCATGCAAGTTGGTGACAAAACCTACAAGTACTATCGTTTGCAAGGTTTGGAAGAGCAAGGAGTCGGTGAGGTATCTAAACTACCTTTCTCCATTAAAATCTTGTTGGAAGCTGCTGTTCGCCAATTTGATAATCGTGCAATAACAAAAGAGCATGTTTCATCTCTCGCAAACTGGACCAAAGGCCGTGACAGCAATCAAGAAGTTCCGCTGATGCCTGCTCGTATCGTTCTACAAGACTTTACCGGTGTACCTGCGGTTGTAGACTTGGCTGCTATGCGTGTCGCAATGAAAAACAATGGTGGAGATCCTCGTCGTATCAACCCACTTGTCCCAGTGGATTTGGTAATTGACCACTCCGTTATGGTTGACTCATACGGTTTAGCAAATTCTTTGGAAACCAACATGGATTTAGAATTTGAACGCAATGAAGAGCGTTACCGCTTTCTTCGTTGGGCGCAAACTGCATTTGATAATTTCCGCGTTGTGCCACCTGCTACAGGTATCGTTCACCAGGTTAACCTTGAGTACCTAGCATCTGTTGTTGCTAATCGCGAAGTCAATGGTGAAACATTTGCTTATCCAGATTCCTTGGTAGGTACGGATTCTCACACTACTATGATCAATGGATTAGGCGTACTTGGTTGGGGTGTTGGTGGTATCGAGGCAGAAGCTGGTATGCTTGGACAACCGCTTTACTTCGTTACTCCTGAAGTCGTTGGTTTTAAATTAACTGGTACTTTAAAAGAAGGTTCTACGGCAACTGACCTAGCCCTTACGATTACACAAATGCTTCGTAAAAAAGGCGTTGTAGGTAAGTTCGTTGAATTCTATGGTTCCGGTCTATCTAATATTTCTCTTGCTGACCGTGCAACCGTTGCCAATATGGCTCCAGAGTATGGTGCAACAATGGGCTTCTTCCCAGTTGACCATCTGACTTTAGACTATATGCGTCAAACAGGTCGTAGCGAAGATTTAATCGAACTAGTTGAAACATATACCAAAGCTCAAGGCTTGTTCCGTACAGATGACACAGAAGAGCCTGTTTATTCTGAGACACTCTCTCTCGACTTATCTACAGTAGTACCGAGCCTTGCTGGTCCAAAACGTCCGCAAGACCGTATTGAATTAACTAATATGAAAGAATCCTTTAACTCCAGCATCCGTACTCCGATCGAAAAAGGTGGTTTCGGACTAAGTGATGAGAAGATCTCTACTTCTGTTGACGTTGCGTATGCGAATGGGGAAAAAGCTGTATTGAAAACAGGTGCCGTAGTGATTGCTGCGATTACTTCCTGTACAAATACGTCTAACCCTAGCGTAATGCTGTCTGCTGGTATCGTAGCGAAAAAAGCGGTAGAACGTGGATTAACCAAACCAGCTTTCGTTAAGAGCTCCTTGGCTCCAGGTTCCCGCGTAGCAGCTCAATACTTAGAAGATGCAGGTCTTATCGATTCTTTAAATAAAATCGGCTTTAACATCGTTGGATTTGGTTGCACTACTTGCATTGGTAACTCCGGTCCATTGCCTGTAGAAACTAGTCAAGCTATTGCCGACAATGATTTGACTGTAGCAGCCGTACTCTCTGGTAACCGTAACTTCGAAGGTCGTATCCATGCACAGGTGAAAGCGAACTACTTGGCATCACCTCCATTGGTAATCGCCTACGCGTTAGCTGGTACAGTAAATATTGACTTAACCACAGAGCCTATCGGTATCGGTAATGACGGTAAGCCTGTATATCTAAAAGATATCTGGCCAACTCCTGCTGAACTAGATGAAGCAATGAAAAAAGCAACAAATCCAGACCTGTTCCGTGCTGAGTACGAACATGTATTTACTGCGAACGAGCGCTGGAATAAAATTGATGCTCCAACTGGAGATTTGTATGAGTGGGATAGCAAATCTACCTACATTCAAGAACCTCCATTCTTCAAAAATCTAGCAAAAGAAGCTGGTCATATCGGTGAAATCAAAGGTACTTGCACATTGGCGCTCCTTGGTGATTCCGTAACAACCGACCATATCTCTCCTGCTGGTAACATCACACCGACTAGCCCTGCTGGTGTCTACCTGCAAGCAAACGGTGTAGAACGCAAGGACTTTAACTCTTATGGTGCTCGTCGTGGTTCTCATGACGTCATGATGCGTGGTACGTTTGCTAATATCCGTATCCGTAACCAAGTAGCTCCAGGTACAGAAGGTGGCGTTACGAAATATCTACCTACTGATGAAGTGATGTCCATCTATGATGCATCTATGAAATATCAAGCGGATAACAAAGGTTTAGTTGTTATTGCTGGTAAAGAATATGGTACTGGAAGCTCCCGTGACTGGGCTGCAAAAGGTACATTCCTGTTAGGCGTCAAGGCTGTTATCGCAGAAAGCTTTGAGCGTATTCACCGCTCTAACTTGGTCGGTATGGGAGTACTTCCACTACAATTCTTGGAAGGTACGAACTGGCAAACGCTTGGATTAACAGGCCGTGAAACATTTGACATCATTGGTCTAAGCGATAATGTTCAACCAAGTCAAATCTTGAAAGTTGAAGCTACTCGCGAAGATGGCTCTACCTTTGTATTTGAAACCATCGCTCGTCTGGATAGTACGGTTGATATCGACTACTATCGAAATGGCGGTATCCTACAAACGGTACTTCGCCAATTGTTTGAAGAAAGCAAGTAATTTGTTGAGAGTACAATCCCCTGCTAATAGGAGCGGGGGATTTTTTTATAAAATAAAATCAGTTTCAGATAATAGAGGCTTTTGTTGATATCAAAGGCTACAATCCTGGCACCTTCTCCAATCGCCTTATTTTCTGCTTAAGGAGTAGACAAAATGCACTACCTGCATACGCTATACAGAAATCCGAATAACTTTCAGAAAAATAAACAAATTTCTTTTTCCTTTATTTGAAAAATGTAGTACACTACTGTTGAAAACAAACCGCTTGTACTCGAAAGGAGATGTGTAATATGAGAAATAGTATTGTCGTACATCCAATTGCTGGTGGGGATCACAGAGAATCCTGTTAACATAGGCATATTTCCTAGAACTGGATTCTTCTGTGGTCATGTCATAGTTCTATACATGATTAGAGGAGGAGTCCTACTTTGGATCTCAAAACATTAGGCTGGAACCAACATTTCGAACAACATTTTGCATCATACACCGATCCCACGTTAATTGTAGGGCGGGTTACATTAGAGCATAAACGTATATATCGCGTCATGACTGAAGGTGGCGAATTACTTGCTGAGATCAGTGGAAAAATGCGGTATCAAGCTTTTGATCGGGAAGATTATCCAGCAATAGGAGATTGGGTCGTAATGCACCCCCGCTGGGAAGAGCAAAAAGCTACCATTCATGCTATTTTACCACGACGAAGTAAGTTTTCACGTAAAGCCGCTGGCGGTTCTCTAGAGGAACAAATCGTCGCAGCGAACGTAAATACCGTATTTTTAGTCAATGCTCTTAATTTAGATTTTAACCTTCGTCGTATTGAGCGTTATCTGCTGGTCACATGGGAATCAGGGGCTAATCCAGTTATCGTACTTAGCAAAGCAGACCTATGCGAAGATATCGAGGACAAGATCGCTGAAGTGGAATCCATTGCATTAGGAGTACCAATTTTTGCGATTAGTTCTGTAGCTCACCAAGGTTTGGAGCAGCTACTCCCCTATGTTCAAGTTGGGCAAACTGTTGCATTGCTTGGATCATCTGGGGTTGGTAAATCCTCACTGGTCAATGCGTTAAGTAACCAACAGCTTCAGGTCGTACAGGAAGTCCGTAGCGGTGATGATCGAGGAAAACATACGACCACCCACCGCGAGTTGTTCTTTTTACCTTCTGGGGGACTGATGATTGATACCCCAGGAATGCGGGAGCTACAACTTTGGGATTCCAATGAAGGATTAGCAGATACCTTTAAAGATATAGAGGAGCTGGCAGAACGTTGTCGCTTCTATGACTGCAAACATACAACAGAACCAGGCTGCGCTATTCAAACCGCACTGGAAGATGGAACACTCACTGACAAACGATATCAGAACTATGTAAAGCTACAACGTGAGCTAGCCTTTCTCGCGCGTAAAGAGAACAGGCAGGCACAATCTGCGGAAAAAGATCGTTGGAAAAAGATTACGAAGTCAATGCGTGATGTACCTAAAAAACGATAGAAATGCCCTTTTTCTCCAACTTGGACAAAACATATTTTTTATCTGTTGTTCCACAAAAAAGACTCGAGCCACTAAACTCGAGTCTTTTTACATTCCTACATAAGCATTTTACCCATTCGAAACGCTGCATGCATAATAGGAGCAGCAATTTCCTTCATCTTCTCTTCAGTTAATCGGCTAGACGGACCGGAAACAGACAAGGCAGCAAATACGTTTCCCTGCTTGTCATAAATCGGTGCAGATACAGCTGCTGCACCTATTTCCCGCTCTTCACTACTAGTGGCATATCCGACTTGCTTAATCTGTTCCAACTGCTCTTGGTATTGATGTTTATCTACCGAATCCGGCCAATTTGGATCCATTACTAATTCTTGTAGCAGTCTATTATCGGCAAACGCCACCAGTACTTTACTGGAAGCTCCTACCACCAGCGGCATTTTAGCTCCCACAGGCGCTACTCGTCTAATCGGCTGATTGCTTTGGACCGCCTGAATTCGAATTCGCTCAAGCCCATCTATTACATACAAACTTACCGTTTCTCCTAATAGATCGCGTAGCTTCTCCATCTCTGGTAATAAAATGACTGCTGGATCATCCTCACGGGTCAAATTAGCAGATAACTCCCATACTCGAAATCCTAGACGGTATTTTTCCGTTTGGACATTACGTTGTAAAAATCCCTTGGTTTCAAGTGCGGCCAACAACCGATGCACAGTACTTTTATGCAAACCAATCCGGGTAGCGATTTCACTTAATCCTAATTCCGTTGCATCCGTAAAACAAAGTAAGACATCTAGTGCCCTTTCTACGCTACGAACGGTTGCCTTGGGTTCTTCCATGACTATTCCCTTCCTTCTCACGGTCGTTCCACCTAGTGAAACCATGTTCTATTTTATAAGTATAACCGATTTATTGGCCGCTGTAACCATTTTTCCCATTCTTGAACCTCTCACGGCTGAAGCCACGAGATTCCTAAGTACGGAAACCTAACGGTTTCTAATTGATTAGGCTATCCCCACAGTTCCTGTGGTTAATGCGATTATGCAGTCAATAGTCTTTTGCCTTCGGCAAGAATGTTCAAACTTGCGTTTACGTCTCTGTCCCATTCGCTGTGGCAACTTGGGCACGTCCATTTACGCAAATTCAGGTTTTTAACCTCTTTGTTTTGGTATCCACAGCACGAACAAATCTGAGAGGAAGCAAATGTTTTTCCTACTGCAACGACAGTGCGACCATACCAGGATGCTTTGTATTCAAGCATGGTTCTGAACTGATACCAAGACACTTCGCTAATAGCTTTGGCTAACTTGTGATTCTTCATCATGTTTGATACCTGCAAATCTTCAATCGCAATGATGTCGTGGTTTTTGACAATATGCGTTGAAATCTTTTGCAAATAGTCTGTTCGTGCATTTGCAATCCGTTCATGGATTCGAGAAACCTTAATCCGTTGCTTATTCCAATTTGAGGAACCTTTCACACGTCTGGAAAGGATGCGTTGTTCACGAATTAGTTTTCGTTCCATATTCCTCAGGAATTTTGGATTTTTAAATACTTCTCCATTGGATAGAATAGCGAAATCTTTAAGTCCAACGTCAATCCCGACTTCTTTGTTCGTTTTCGGCAATTGTTGTACATCTGTTTCCACTAACAACGAGACAAAGTATTTGCCAGAAGGATTACGTCTGATTGTAGCGTTTAAAATACGACCTTCCACTTCTCTTGATTTTGCAAAGCGAACAAGACCAAGTTTTGGGAGTTTGATTTTATTTTCTACAATCGCCATATTTCCGTTCGTGTGTTTGGTTGTATAGGATTGAACCTTGTTCTTTTTGCTTTTGAAACGTGGTGCATCATTTTGTTTTTTGAAAAATCGTGAAAAGGCGTCTGCAAGATTCTTTAAAGACGATTGAATAGCTATGCTATCTACTTCTTTGAGCCAAGTTAATTCTTTTTTCAGATTAGGTAGTTCGGAAGAACACGTTCCATATGACAACCTATTACCTGTCTTATTGTACGTATCGTTCCACTTAGCCAAAAAGTGATTGAAAACGAATCGACTACATCCAATCATTTTAGCAATGAGAACTTCTTGTGCCTTGTTGGGAAATATACGGAATTTGTATGCTTTGTTCACTACCATTGATCTCACCTCACTTTCTGATTTTGAATGTATTGTCGTATTTGTGCTTCTGTGTGTTCACTAACCGTTGCCACAAAATAAGAAGGATTCCAAATATTCCCACCCTAAAGCTTCTTTTTAAGCTGGGGGAACTCTTTAAATAGCAACCTTGCCGAAACGCCTTTTAACGCTTTGATGATACTCGGAATTGAATGTTGCGGACTACAATCATTTCCCCTCCCATGTTATTCACCTCAATGATAGGATAGCACATGTCAAAGTTTTTCAAATTATTCTGTCTAAATATCAGCGTTTTTATTGATCACCAAGTCAACATATGTCGGACAATTAACATGTCAGAAGACACGCTTTGCCCGAAGCCGATTCATCTCATGATTAAAATCACGTAGTGTTCTCGAATAATTCATAAAACAACAGTGATCTCCTTCTCAAAAGCAGATCACTGTTGTTCTCTTTTCATCATTCTTCTGTTTACTTGTTCTCCATGGTTACGCCTGGATTGTATCGTTTAAGGTAATGAAACATCTCCTCTTTTTGTAAAACCGCATGCTCAGCCGACATGTTATGCTGTGTAAGATATTCCGATAAGGCTTTCGTTCCTTTTTCCATACGGCGTATAGCAGCATCAGGTGTTGTCAACATAGCGGGTACCAATAGTTGATAATACCACGTTCCCTTCTCTTCCTCCGATACATCTACGGAAAACTCGATATCAGGATGCTCAAAAGCAAATAGCGTGTCGAATAAATCAGAGGTTGTCAGGTCTTGAGTTGTAGGAATTGAGATACGCCAGACAGATAGATAGTATTCTTCATTAAACAGCGCCAGCTCCTCTGTAACAAGCTGGTACGACTTTCGATCATGATTCACTTCCATCTTCAGAACCCCCTTGTAGTTGGTAGCTTTTCTTACCCGCTAAAATAAACTACTTCCTTCCCCTAATGCTTGAGCATCCTCTGCTGTAATTAGCACTGTGCGTGGTTTGCCACCATTTTGACCCGCAACGTAACCGCTAGCCTCCATCATTTCAATTAAACGTGCAGCACGATTATATCCGATACGGAATCTACGTTGTAAACTTGAAGCGGACGCTTGCGCTTGCTCGGCTACAAACACAAGTGCCTCGTGGAACAGGGGATCATCCCCCATCTCAATTGATGAGACTTGTGCCTCTAATTCTTCCCTCGTAAAAATATATTCTGGCTTACGTTGTTTCTTGATCACAGATGTCACTGCATCAATTTCGTCATCGTTTACATAGTTTCCTTGCAAACGAATCGGTGCCGTTCCGCTTTCTAAAAAAAGCATGTCCCCTCTTCCAAGCAATCGTTCTGCTCCACTCTGATCCAAGATCGTGCGGGAATCAATTTGAGAGAAAACAGCAAAGGCAAGACGTGTAGGAACGTTAGCTTTAATATTTCCCGTAATGATATCTACGGATGGACGCTGCGTAGCAAGCAATAAATGAATACCGCAAGCTCGTGCTTTCTGGGCAATTCGGATAATGCAGTCCTCAACATCTTGCGGGGAAACCATCATCAAATCAGCCAATTCATCAATGATAATTACAATATATGGTAATTGATCGTCTGTTGTTTGGTTGTAGCGTTCAATATCACGTACGCCTGCCTCAACGAATAGGGTGTAGCGTTTTTCCATCTCTTCCACAGCCCATTTTAAGGAGGCAGTTGCTTGTTTGGCATCCGTGACAACAGGAGTAACCAGATGAGGCAGATTATTATATGGGGCTAATTCCACCATTTTAGGATCAATGAGCAACAATCGTACTTGCTCTGGTGTAGATTTAAATAACAAACTTATAATAATCGAATTGATACAAACACTTTTTCCTGATCCAGTTGATCCTGCTACTAAGCCGTGTGGCATCTTTTTAATATCTGCTACGATCGGCTCTCCACCAATATCCATCCCAAGTGCGATAGCAAGTGGCGAAGGGTGGTTCTTAAATTTATCAGACTCCAGTATACGTCGAATAAATATAGGCTCACTTTTACTATTCGGAACCTCTATACCGACTGCATTTCGTCCAGGGATGGGAGCTTCTATACGAATATCCTTGGCAGCCAAATTTAATTTAATATCATCAGAGAGACTAGTGATTTTATTTACTTTAACTCCAGGTGCCGGTTGTAGCTCAAAACGCGTCACCGAAGGACCTTTGACTATATTAACCACATTCGCATTTACATTAAAGTTACTAAGTGTCTCTTCTAGCAATCTCTTCTGCTCCAATGTATGCTCGTAATCATCTTCGGTTAAAGCCACAGTAGGTGTTAACAGAGAGATCGTAGGAAACTCATACACAGGTAGTTGTTCGGACAATTCTTCTTGCGTAGATGCAGGCTTTTCCCATTGATTTGTAGTGTGAAGCGGTGGTGCTGATTGCGTTACTTGAGCGTATTGCACTGGCTCTGTTGGTTGCACAGGTTGAGGCACAGATTCTTCGGCTTGGACGGAATACGCAGATGCATCCAATGTGTTTTCCATCTTTGCTGCCACATAGGAAAATGGAATAGGCAAGATTGGTTTGTTAACCCCCATCTTAATCTCTTCATCAGCTATTGAAGAGCCGTGTACATGATCCTGTTGTAGCATGGTATTCCCAGTATCATGCTCGTCACGCAAATGGTGTTGAATAATAGAGTTCTGCCCCTGCTGCTCAGAATCTACCTGTCCATTAGCAACCACTAGGTTATGTAGCTCTGCTTGCTCCACTGCTTCTGGTTTCATATCCTCTGCCGCTTCTAGCTTCGCTTGCTCTATTACTTCTGGTTTCATAACCTCTGTCGCTTCTGGTTCTGTGCGCTTCGTCAGCTCCCTTGCGCTTTGCTCGGTCATTCTCCCTCGCCTTGCTTCTTGTAAACGTTGAGCCGCCGCAGCTGCCGCTTGCTCTCTCCAAGAATCGACTTCTGCATTTTCTTGCTCCTGCTGTTGTTTTTCTCCCTGAATCGACTCTCCAACTTTCACAATAACGATCTGTCCATCCTCATTAATTCGAGCTTGTCGAACCTGTTCATTTTTAACTGTGCTATCGCCTTCTTTGATTTTCCCATAGATCGGAGAGAAAATTTCTGTGGGTGTAAATGGTTTTTTAGGTCTATATAGCTCAGGCTGATTGTAGTCGTCTTGTGGAGTGGGACTAGCAATATTTCCATCATGATGTGCAGACTGAGGAGAACGACTACTATATCGTGGATCTGTATCCATTTGCTGCCCTCGTTGCGTGTAGCTATCTGTAATAGGTCGCTCTAGGGAACTTTCTTTCCATTTCTGACGATCTTCTGATTCAGAAGCCATTCGTTCCTGTTGCATATAAAGATAATCCGCATCGCTCTTACTCTCTCTTGAATTCCGCAGTCCCTGCTCGCTTTTTTGTTGTTGATTGCGTTGGTACTGAGACGGCATCTTATCCGAAGCAATATCCGTCAGATGCCTTTTTGTTTTCCGTTGCTTATCTAATTCGTTGTCTGACACCACAGGGAAACGGAAAAATCGCGGGCGTGTTCTTTCCATAAACTCGTCTAAATCTTGTTCATTATGATTACGCGGATAAATATTTTTGGTGCGCGCTTTCGTAGAAGAAGTCTGCCTCGCTTGACGGCTAACAGATTCTGTCGGTTGCTCTTCATCTATAGGAACGTATTTAGCTTCCCGATTATCCCCTTGGTCACTTACTTCTACCTCTACTTCCATCATCTCTTGCCAAAATTTCTTTAAACGTTCAAACAAACTAGCCATACCTACTAGTCCTCTCTTCCTCTCTTAATTTAGAAAAGCTGGCTTTTCTGTGTTCTCGCTACGTAACTGGCTGCTTTTCCCGATAAACTTTAGAGAAGCGATGCTGAGGGATTACTTTGAATTCCTCTTCCTTCTGTTTCCTGTTTGCACAGAAGGGTATGTCATCCATTTTATCACGAATTGTACAACCAGAGGGGTCAATTCAATTTTTTGGAACAAATTTCGAAACCATCTGGATTCTCATGCGTATAACCTTTTGAAGGAATTTATACAACCTAGATCTTCTACTATGACTACCCATTTGAAAAGAGGTGCTTTTTTTATGAAAAAAACAACTGTAGGAGCTGCTGTATTGGCGTCATCTGTTTTAGTAATGACAGGTTGCTCAACGGATGGAGTAATGCTTCGAGATGCTACCCTAAATAGTTTAGAAAAAGGAAGTTACAATCTTGCTGGCTCATTTAAACTAACAGGTAATTTTGATGAAGTTTTGAAAAAACAACAAGCGCTAACAGATGAACAAGCAGGAATTCTGCAAAGCGTGAAAGACGGCATTTCATTTGAAGGTGTTCAAGCCGACACAAGTTCTAAAATAACAATGACTCTAAACAACGATAAAGCTTTACGTGACCACAAAGTGTGGGAAGGTAAAGACAAAGCGTCTGTTGAAATGATTGTTGATAAACAAGATATCTATCTGAAGTCTCCTATCGACAAGAAATATCTAAAATATGCTCAAGATATGCAATTGGCTGGCACAAATAACCTTGATCCAGCCCTTGTGAAAAAGTTTAGCGAAGATGTAAACAAACTATCGATGAATTTCGCTAACAAATACATCAAAGGCTTTGATTTTAAAGGCTCCTCTGTACAAAACAAAGGAGAAGAAACTGTTAAATTACCAAACGGTGAAGAATTAAAAGCAACTCACTTGACTATTGAGCTAGATACGAAAAACATCATTGAATTAGCTTACTATATTGCAAAAGATGCTACTGTTAATCCAGAAGTTCGCTCTTTCGCAATTGATTTGGCGTCTATGGCTAACAAATTCTCTGATCAAATCATTGAGCCTAAGAAAACTCTTCTAAAAGACGAAGAATATCGCAAAACAGCTACAGAGCAAGTAGATCTTTTGGTAGCTGCTGCGAAGGTTGGTATTTCTGATTTTGAAAAAGAAAATAGCCCAGAAAAACTAGTAGAATTAGCTAAAACAGAAGGTGGATTACAAAACCTGAAGTTGAAATTGGACTACTGGATTGATAAAGATAAATTGCCAGTACGCTCTAGCGTTACAATTGATGTTGCCGTGAAAGATCCATCAGCAACCGCGAAAGACGCAACGCCGATTACTTTTGGTCTAATTTCTGAAAGCTACCAATGGAACTTTGGTAAAGCAACACCATTCGTAGTTCCTGGCAAGAATGATTTCATTAACTATTCTGATCTAGCTAAAGATAAAGAAGCGATCAAAAACTTTGATGAAAAAGGCTTCTTCCACAAAATCATTAAAGAAGTACAAAAACAAGAAGAAGAAATGAAAGCATTTGAAGCTGAAATGGAAGAATTAGAAGCTAAAGAAAAGGCTGCTGAAGCTAAACCAAAAACTCCTGAAACGAAAGCAAAATAAGCACTTAGCTTATACAAGAAAGACCGTAGATGCAATCATCTACGGTCTTTCTTCACATTTTACGCTAACAAATACCCTTTTTCTACCGCACTGTTAATCAATTCCTCGGCATATGTCCAAAGTGACTCAGAACCCTCCTGAATCGGTTGTTTAACACGTTTGATCACTTGATCCCTAGTAATGTGATTTGTTTTCCAGGTAGCTCCTTCTGTGTAGTAATTAAACAACAGAGGTTGAAAACGATCCAAAGCGGCAGCAAAACGTGCTTCTGGGGTATTCCTCTGTTCGAATTCTTCCCACAATCCCTTAAGCTCCAATTCCTGATCTTCAGGTAATAAGGCATAAATTCGTTTGGCAGCAGCTTGTTCACGTACTTCTTTATCAAGATTCCCCTGTTCGTCATACACATATGTATCTCCCGCATCAATTTCCACAATATCATGCAACAACAACATTTTTATCACTCGTAACAAATCTACCTCTGTGTCACTAGCATGTTCCTGTAAAACTGTCGCTAACATCGCTACATGCCATGAATGCTCCGCGTCATTTTCACGCCTAGAGCCGTTCAATAGTAAGGTCTGTCGGTAGATATGTTTCATTTGATCAATTTCTCTTAAAAATTGGAGCTGCTGTTCTATTCGTACTCCTATTTGATTCAAATTCATGTTATTCTCCCTTCTACCTTTTTCTCGTTGTAAGCGCTGTAATTTTAACAGATGATTCAAACTTTTCTTACTTTAGATCGACGCATTATTCGTTTGAAGTAAGTTTAGGAAGAACCTCCCGTTAGATACAGGAGGTTCTGTTTTCCTTTATAAAGACAAGTTCGGCAAAAAGCCCATTCTTTCCTTTTAAAGAGGCGAAAGTACCGTATTTACTTGATCAGAAACCAGTGTTCCGAGATTCTCGCCTTCACAAATTCGCTTCATCACATGCTTTTTATCAAAATTAAAGACATGGATAGGCAGAGCATAGTCACGAGCCAAAATGATGGCGGACTGATCCATCACCTTCAAGCCTTGGCTAATCACATCATCATAACCAAGTGATTCATACAGCCTTGTATCTGCCAAAATACGAGGGTCTCCATTCAGTACGCCATCTACACCATGTTTAGCGACAAGGATTGCATCTGCTTCCATCTCTAAAGCTCGTTGTACCGCAGGATAATCCGTTGTCACATAAGGCTGACCATTTCCACCTGCAAAAATAATGACATGCCCCTTTTCTAAATGATGGATAGCTCGTAAACGAATGTAAGGCTCTGCTACTGAATTAATTGGGTTCGCAGTCATCACACGTACCTCATGATCTGTTCTGTTGTTCAACACACCACGTAGCATCAGACTGTTAATAACGGTTGCCATGGTTCCGATATTGTCTGCTTCCACTCGTCCAATACCCCATTCATTGGCCATATTTCCTCGAAAAATATTGCCTCCACCAATGACTATGGCTACCTCCACGCCTAACTGTAGTAACGACTCTACTTCATCAGCAATGTGTGTCAATTTGCTTGGTTCAAAACCAAATTCCTTGTCTCCAGCTACAGCTCCACCACTTAATTTGACCAACACTCGCTTATATCTCGGCATAGCTCTCCCCCTTAGATTGTGGAAGATTTCCTCCCGTATTGTAATCAAAAATTAGGGGTTTTGGCAATCTTTTCAAGAAAAAAATTAACTAACAATAATCTCGCATCATACCACACAACTCGTTTTGCAGTGCTCCTCCACTTACAATCATGCTAACTAGGCGTTCGGGATGATAAGGTTCATACGTAAAGACTTCTTCATGCCAACCAGTAATTTTTGCTCCCGCTTCTTGAGCGATTAATACACCAGCAGCCACGTCCATCATATTTGTTTTTTCCATTACTACATAATCAAGCCAGCCATTTGCCAGCAAGCAGAAGTCTAACGCAGGAGAATAATTTCTCATTAAACGTTTCGTATGTAAGAACAAACCTCTAGTTGTCTCCTGTTCCTGCTCTCTTGTCAAAGCATCTCTGCCTCGCACATAAGAACCGGTCGCACGGGCAAGCACATTTTTGTCACTTACCTGCATAGGCTTGCCATTTAAATAAGCTCCTTTGCCCTTTTCTGCCCAAAATAGTTGGTCAGCTATCGGATTATACACGACTCCCAATATCAACTCTCCACGGTACTCTAGAGCTATCGAAACAGAGAAATAAGGATGTCCCACAAAGAAATTATTAGTACCGTCCATTGGATCAATAACCCACAAATACTCGTCACCTCGGCTTACTGTCCCAATTTCTTCAGAGTAAATGGAGTGATCGGGAAAATGCCGGTGAAGCACTTCAATAATTCGACGCTCACTCTCCCGATCTTCTACTAACTTTACATCATTGTGCGATTCCAATTCAGGGATTAATTGTTGAGAAAAACGTTGCTTTAAATAAGCTCCCGCTGTATGTGCTGCCTCTTTAGCGATTTCTAACATGGCCACTCTCCTATCTCTCTTTAGCTGTTCATATTGCACATATCATTCATCCCAGGGCTTGATTAGGTAATGCCTAGACTCTCCCCCGATCAATCATAACAAAGGTTCCTGTACCATGCGCAATCAGGTGCCCTTGATCGTCATAGACACACCCCTGCATTGTTGCCATTAGCCCACCTTTATGAATGAGCTTGGCGACTGATGTCAGCTTCTTACCTTTCCCTGGGCGCACATAACGTATTTGTAGATCACTCGTAACAGCAGCCTTTCCTTCTTTGGCCAATAATTTATTAATCAGGGAACCCATCGTATTATCAATTAGTGTTGCCGTAACACCACCATGAACAATCTTCAAGGAATTATGCATGTAAGGAGTGATCGGAACCTCAAATTGATAAGTTGTTTCGTCAATAAAAGCTCCTTGCAATCCTAAGAATCCGGACAGATAAGCACTGTTTCGCTCACGCTTCTGCTTAATTGCCTGTAGGGCCAAACGAAGAATTTCTCGCTCCTCATCCGTGCCTTCACTTATGATTTGTTGCCATTCTTCCTGCATCTAATAAAGCCTCCTTAGCTAACGATAGCCTGACATATGGTAATGTTGATCCTCTTATGATCATACAAAAAAAGAAGGGGAAACAAAAGCAGACATCTACTACCGTGTGTACCCTATCACGTAAAAGAAAAAGTAGGCATCTCATTCCGATAACCGTTCGGATCGAGACCGCCTACTTGAGCTGACTATTTCGTACTTAGGAATCTCGTGGCTTTAGCCATGCGAGGTTCAAAGCTTTAACTCCTGAACTCTCGGATTTGTGTGTGAAATCGGTACAAGACTCTTCTTCGGACGCGATGACCAATAGACACCCAATAGCACGAACACCCCACCTATTACTTGAGGAACAAGCAAAGCCTCTCCCAAAAATAACACAGCAAACATGGTAGCAAAAACCGGGACTAGATTCATAAACGGAGAAGCCTTCGTTGGCCCCAAAAGATGAACAGTCTTGGTCCAGCAAAAGAAGGCAATCACGGATGAAAAGATACCTAGATAGGCTATTGACCATAGATTACTCCATAGGAACAACTGTACCGGACGGAAGCTCACTTCCACCAGCATCAGCGGCACTGCGGTAATCACGCCTGCCAAGACAATCAGAGTAAAACCAATCAAGCCAGGTAGCCGATCTGCTGTTTTCCGTAACATAACAGAATAAATGGCCATCATCACATTACTTAATATCAATACGATATCGCCGTTGTTAAGTCGCATATCAGCAATGGTTCCGATGTGTCCCTTGCTTACAATCCACAAAACTCCCAGCAACGATAAAATAATACCAATCACTTGGTTGCTATTTATTCTTTCATGTAGCATAAAGTAAGCTACTATCGTAATGAAGATTGGCGATAATGAAGAAAGCAACGATGCATGTACCGTGTTGGTATGCTCCATTCCCCAATATACCACCCCTGTAAAAAAAGCAATGCCCAAAAAACCCATCAGTACTATTTCTTTCCAATACCTTAGATACAATTTCCAATTTTCACACAATGCTTTCCAAGTAAAAGGTAATAACACAATAAGAGCAAAAGACCAACGTAAAAGTCCAAGGGTAAACGGAGGTACATGTTGTAATATATTTTTTCCAACTAAGAAATTACTTCCCCACAACAAAGTAGCTAGTAGGGGAATCAAATAGATGATTCGATTAGCTTTATTTGTTCCTTGAGTACCCACTCCGATTCCCTTCCTTCCATCAAATATGTAGAACTTGTTACAATCATGCTTGTTCCGATGTTATTGTAACACCCAGATATGCTGTTTTAGGTATATCTGAATTTTTTCAAAATTACGCGTTTATTCATTGCTTTCATACACAAAAGCGTTTGTGCATTGAGATATTACAACACTTCAGTACATATAACCGGATGGAAAAATGAATATAATAAACGGAATAATGTATAATTATTCGTTTTTAACAAAAATAAAAACCCGCGTAACGAGTTACTGTTTCACGGGTTTTTTATCCTGTTTCAATTCAGTTTTTTACATAATTCGCATATGATTAAACGGATAGTACAAAAAGATCCCCTTACCAATCACTGCCGCTTTCTCAACAAATGGTGTTGGCCATAAATGAGAATCAAAACTGCCATTCCGATTATCCCCCAAAAAGAAGTAGTGATTTGCAGGCACATGTACTGGAGCAAAATCATAGTTCATTTCTTCTTGTAAGTAGGGTTCTTCTATTTTTACACCATTACGATACAAGGCACCATTTTTCACCTCAATGATATCCCCGCCTTTTCCAACTAAGCGTTTAATGAACAAATCTTTATTTCCCTGTATGGGAGGAGAAAACACAACAATATCGCCATATTGGAAATTTTCTGGGTTGGATATCTTCTCAATGAAAAGACGGTCATTTACTTGTAAGGTAGGAACCATGGACGTGGATGGCACATAAACAGCTTGGACCACAAACGTACGAATTGTAAAGCTCAACACGAGGGCAATTGCTATTATTGGGAGCCACTCTCTTGCCCATTTAGGTAATTTCTTCATATTAAATATCCCTCCTCTTACATATACGTGCGACAGTCTCTGCTGATTTCACTCTTTATCACATTTCCTTATTTCCCAAATGAACAAATGTTCAGATCATTTTGCTTGTTTCATGCTTTAGTGTAGTGCTACAATAGTGAAAATACTTGGACAGGGTGTTGTCGTACGGCTTCATTCTCTCAAAGAAACAACTTTTATGATGTCTGACAAACCATACTGGAGGATAGGTGACATGAGACAAAGAAGCGATATGATCAAAAAAGGTTTTGACCGAGCTCCTCATCGGAGTTTACTACGAGCAGCAGGTGTACGAGAAGAAGACTTTGGCAAACCTTTTATTGCCATCTGCAACTCTTATATAGATATTATTCCTGGTCACGTCCATTTGCAAGAGTTTGGTAAGATAGTAAAAGAAGCCGTTCGCGAAGCAGGCGGTGTACCTTTTGAGTTTAACACAATTGGTGTAGATGACGGAATTGCCATGGGACATATCGGGATGCGCTATTCTTTACCAAGCCGAGAATTGATTGCCGATAGCTTAGAAACCGTAGTTGCCGCTCATTGGTTTGATGGCTTAATCTGTATTCCGAATTGTGACAAAATTACACCAGGCATGATTATGGGGGCTTTACGTGTAAACATTCCAACTATCTTCGTCACCGGTGGTCCGATGAAAGCAGGTAAAACAAGCGATGGACGCTCTATCTCCCTGTCTTCCGTTTTTGAAGGCGTTGGTGCCCACCAAGCTGGCATAATTGATGATGATAAACTATTGGAATTAGAACAATACGGTTGCCCAACCTGTGGTTCCTGTTCAGGTATGTTCACAGCCAACTCCATGAACTGTTTGGCAGAAGCGTTAGGAATTGCCTTACCAGGGAACGGTACCATCTTGGCTACCTCTCCAGAACGTCGTGAGCTGGTTAAATCTACTGCGAGCGCTCTGATGAACCTAATTAAACATGACATCAAAATGCGCGATATCGTTACATTGGACGCATTAGATGATGCCTTTGCTTTAGATATGGCGATGGGCGGTTCCACAAATACCGTTCTGCATACGTTAGCGCTTGCCCACGAAGCTGGCTTTGAATATCCAATTGAACGGATCAATCAGGTGGCGGAGCGCGCTCCTCACCTATGCAAGTTAGCTCCTGCCTCAGATTTTCATATTGAGGATTGTCATAATGCTGGCGGCGTGTCAGCGATTTTACGAGAGTTAATGAAAAGAGAAGGAATTTTGCATCCTGACCGCATTACCGTAACAGGCAAGACACTACGTGAGAACGTAGCTGAAGCAACAATCTTAGATGAAGCTGTAATTCATCCTCTTGAGCAACCATACAGTGAACGTGGGGGTCTTGCTGTTCTTTTCGGCAATCTAGCTCCAGAAGGTTCCATCATTAAAACTGGAGCCGTAGATAGTTCGATTCAGCGACACGTGGGTCCAGCTATTTGCTTTGACTCTCAGGAAGAAGCTTTAGAAGGGATTGCGAATGGTAAAATTAAAGAGGGTCATGTTGTAGTCATTCGTTATGAGGGACCAAAAGGTGGTCCGGGTATGCCTGAAATGCTTGCGCCTACTTCACAAATCGTCGGGATGGGACTTGGTACCAAGGTCGCTCTAGTAACGGATGGACGTTTCTCAGGTGCTTCCCGTGGAATCAGTATTGGTCACGTTTCACCAGAAGCAGCTGAAGCAGGACCGATTGCTTTCGTCCATGATGGAGATATCATTAGCATTGATATGGAAGCACGTACCATGCAACTAGAAATTTCTGATGAGGAAATGGCAAAACGCAAAGAAAGCTGGAAGGAATTCGAACCAAAAGTAAAAACGGGCTATCTTGCTCGCTATTCTAAGCTAGTCACCAATGCATCAACTGGTGGCGTATTAAAAATATAAATATTGTATCAAGTGATTACATCAAAAATGTAATGTACGTAGGCTCCCTTTTCTACAGGGGGTCTTCTTTCTTTTATCTGAAAAACAGAAGGAATGGCAACAAAATTAACTTGAAACCAACGCTCATGCATAATAAAGTAGAAGAGTTAGTCCTTAGATGGTCGCAAATGCTCGCAAGGAGGTTTTTATGCGTTTACGCAATATTCCAGGTGCAGAAGATATGCTGCGCCAATTTCCAACCTATGTAAATAATCCTGCTCAATATAAGGGAACTTGGTCCGACTGCTTTGGGAATAGCAATCCGATTCATGTTGAGATTGGTAGTGGTAAAGGGCGTTTTATTAACACGTTGGCGTCTCGTTTTCCTTCAACCAACTTTATCGCGATTGAGCTAAAAGCAGAAGTGTTGTATCGCACAGCACAACGTACGGAACAAAAAGACATTCCCAACCTAAAATTGATCCAATTTGATGCTTTCAAAATTACGGAATTGTTTGCGCCAGGTGAGTTGGATCGGATTTACTTGAACTTTAGTGATCCATGGCCCAAAAAACGTCATAGCAAACGCCGTCTGACGCATTTCTCCTTTTTG
This sequence comes from Brevibacillus laterosporus, assembly GCA_007833815.1. Taxonomy (NCBI): domain Bacteria; kingdom Bacillati; phylum Bacillota; class Bacilli; order Caryophanales; family Paenibacillaceae; genus Brevibacillus; species Brevibacillus laterosporus. The sequence continues at coordinate 50,703 of CP033464.1, forward strand.
CGCCAGTATCGGGCTGTGTTGAAACAGGACGGTGAAATTCATTTGAAAACAGATAATCAAAATCTGTTTGAGTTTTCTTTAAATCAATTCGCCAACGAACTGTTTCAATTACGTCATGTCTCACTGGATCTTCATTCATCTGAACAAGCCGCAACCAATGTGATGACAGAATATGAAGAACGTTTCTCTAATCGTGGGCAACGCATCTTCCGCACGGAGGCACTGTGTAAACCAATTGCTCCCACAGATAAACCAGCTAAAGACAACTAAATAGCTCTCCTCTCATAACCAAACGAATCTTTATGAAATCAGTGAAACGAAGCATCCATTTTTCCAAATGGTTGCTTTTTTGTATATAAACACCAAAATGTCATTCTTTTGCCACATATAATCATATACTCATTTCATTTATATGAAAAATAAAAAGATAAGAAAATTAGGAATAGTTACTTACACTTTTTTGCACTTAAACTGTTTTATTTTCTCGAAATTAGTGTAAAATCTCCTAAGTAAGCAATAAAAATCCAGAAAATTGTGGGTTATCTACATTTATTTAGTATATATTTTCCATCAATTACTTATAATAGATGTCGGGTTATATATTTTACAAAAAATTAAAATTTACTTATCAGCACTTTTTCAGCAGATAACTACTTTACAAATCACATAAAAGGAGTAAAATAAGAATTGCTGAAAGACTTTTGTGCTGACTGGTCAATACAAAAAATAATGTACTTTGGAAGGATAGGTGGACTTTATGAAAAAACAACTAATTTTAGGTATCACTGTTTTAGCCTGTGCATTCTCTGCGACTTCTGCATTTGCTGCAGATAAGAACGCAACAAAACACGAAACTATTGCTCCACAATCATTTTTTAATGTTCAAGTAGCACCACAAACAGTTGCACCTGCATCTGTTATTGTGCCAACTCAATTTACTGGTGACACTACAAAAGGTGAAGTAGTAAATTTCTCTATCTTCGCTCCAGTTTCTACTCCTATTCAAGTGACAGAAACAAATGTTGTTGCACCAGCAACTGGTAACACTTCTTCAACTAAAGGTGAGGTTTTCAAAAGTACAGCAATCTTTGGTTAAGATGTAAGTATTCTCTCTTTACACCCTCTTTTTAATAAAACTGGTCATTAGCCCTCACTAGTTGGGGGCTCTTTTTTATCAAGTCACTTATTTTTCACACCACAAAAACAAAAAAACGCATAACATGTTCGCTACGCGTTTTCTATAAAAACCACTATGCAACTGCACCCACACATTTGGTTATTCTTCTAGCTGACCTACCTCTTCTACTTCTCTTTCCTCTTCTGGATGCCAATGATCCAATACTTTGCCTTGAAGGACACGTCCTTCAATAAACTGAATCTGATTGCTGGAAAAACAGGATTTCCATTCTAAACTAAGCTCTTCGGCCATCCTCACCACCGTTAACAACTCCGACCAAGCCACATAACGCTTATACCAGAAAAATTGCGGCTGTTCATTCATATATGGATACAAATCATCAAACTCTGTATGTTTACAGTCAAGAGCCCGTTCAAAGTGAACTTTCGCATGTTCCAGTTTTTCCTGGAAGTAAGATTGCAAATCCTTCTGAGCAAAGGTAGACATATGAATCCCCCCAGTTTTCCATTTACAGTTTCGTTGTATGTAGAATCCTCATTCGAGTAACCAACAAAACTTATATCACCATTCTAACACGCACCTGTGTCTGTGAAAATAGTCATAATCTTGTCAATGTAACCAGTAAGAATGTTGGAGTACATCTTACCTACAAAAAAAGGGCACCCGTCCTGCATTCCGGTTGCCCTCTCTCTATTACTTTTTGTTACTGATGCATATTTCTACATCGTTATTTTCCTAATCTTTATTGCGATCTATCTGTTGTTCTTACTCGTTAATTACCTGATTCTTGTTGGTTGGGATCAACCGTTTGGTTTGGATCTGGAATATCGGCTGGTCTCTGGTTGTTAGCATTGGGATCAAATCCGTTGCCTGAGGAGTCATTTCCTTGTCCTTGACCGTGCCCTTGTCCGTTATCTTGATTATTTCCATTTGGCAAGCCTGGCGGTGTCGAATTGTCATTACCAGTGTTATCACCGTTGCCATTGCCATCATGTTCATTAGAACCATTCGAACCGTTATTCGGAGGTTGACCATTCTCCGTTGAATTATTGTTGTCCTCGTTCTGATTTTCGCCATTTTGCAGAAGTTCTTCCAATTGTTTAGTGTTTACTTCACCAATATTGGATGAACTTCCAGGGTTACCATTTTCATCATAAGGTACAACAAAGTATTTGTATAATACGCCTTCCTTAACCGGATCAACAAAGGTTTTTCCACTTTGTTTGGACGATATTTTTTCAGCCGACTCAGGACTGTTCAAATAGCGCATCACATCGTAACCCGTTGTTTTCTCATTAGTATCTTCCCACATCAATAAGGCAACCGGCTGGGAACCTTCAATGGTAAGTCGAACTGAGAGAGAAGGTGGGGTTGTTGCTTCTTCTTGAGTCTCTTCAACCTTTTGGTGGTCTGCAACTCCGTCTGGTCGTACAAACTCAGTTGGCTTTTCGTTCTTTAACGCTTCTTGCATAATTACACTAAACATATGTGCAGTCTTACTACTACCATCATACATGATGTGGCCTTTATCTTCTTTTGGGAAGCCCATCCAAATCGAGCCGATATATCTAGGATTGTAACCAACAAACCAAGCATCCTTATTTGCACTGGAGCTTAATGCTGATTGTGTGGTTCCCGTTTTACCTGCTACAGGCCAGTTTTTCATTTTCGCACTCGTTCCTGTACCACTTTGAACAGCATTACGTAGTAACTCGTGCATTTCCCAAGCAGCATTTGGTGAAATAGCTTGCGTTTCTTTAACAGGTCTAGTCTCTTCTCTTCCTGTTCTGATATCTTTAATTTTATCAATGGCGTGAGCTTCTTTTACCTTACCGCCATTTGTAAATGCTGTATACGCTTGTGCCATCCGAAGTGGTGATGTTCCTTTATGCAGACCACCTAATGCAATCGACAAGTTGCGATCAGTCGGATCTAACGTAATACCAAAATCCTTGATGTACTTCAATGACTTATCGATTCCAATTTCATTTAACAACCAGACAGTAGGAATATTGAGTGACATCTGAACAGCTTTATCCATCCGAATGGAATCGCTGTATTGATTATTCCAGTTCCTTGGTTCATAACCGTTAAAGCTTTGGCGCTTATTACTCAACATAGAGCCTGCATGCCATTTGCCTGTATCTAGTGCTGGTGCATAAACCGCTAATGGTTTAAAGGAGGAACCAGGCTGATGCAGACTTAATGCATTATTCCAGCCCTTATGCACATAGTTACGGCCGCCTACAATCCCAGCAATACCACCTGTTTTAGCATCAAGGACTACCATTCCAGAGTCTACCTTATTAGTTGTCCCATCTTTCGGGAAGTTCTTAGCATTAGCAAAGTTCTTCACCATTGCATCCTGTACATCCGTGTTTAGCGTAGTATAGATTAGATATCCTCCGCTATACAGCTCATCTTCAGCAATACCGTATCGTTCTTCGGCCTCATCAACAACGTAATCTAGGAAAGCCTGATACGCCTTGTTTCCCCCAATGGCTTTTTCACGACTTGGATCAGGTAGTGATTGTTGTTGAGCAGTTTCCTTTTCCTGTACCGTAATAATTCCTTGTTCCGCCATTAAGCGAATGATCGTATCTCGACGTTCTTTTGATTTCTCCGGATTTTTAAACGGAGAATAGATGGTCGGTCCTTTCGGAATGGCTGCTAATTGGGCAATTTCAGCCGTAGTTAATGTATCGAGATGTTCCGCCTTTTCTTTTCCAAAGTAATAATTAGCGGCAGCCTTTACTCCATATGCACCATGACCTAAATAAATTTTATTTAAATACATCTCCATGATCTGATCTTTCGTAAATCTGTTCTCTAGGTTAATCGCGATACTAACCTCTTTCGTTTTTCGCCAAAACGTTTTTTCGTGAGAGAGAAACACATTTTTCGCAAGCTGTTGCGTTATCGTACTTGCTCCTTCTACCGTACTACCTGCTCGAATATCTTTCCAAATTGCTCCACCTATCCGAATCATGTCTACACCATTGTGTTCAAAAAAGCGTTTATCTTCTACAGCCACAAATGCATCCACCAATTTTTTAGGGACTTTGTCAATTGTGACGTATTCACGATCTTCTAGCACATATAACTTTGATAGTTCTTTTCCATTTACATCAATAATTTTGGTTGCTTCTAGTTTGATGTCTTTTAATTTATTCTCATCCATATCCACCATTTTGCCACCCGCATATAAGAGAGCGAAGTAACCCCCGATGACGGATAAAATTAAAAAGACCGCAAACCCAATGATAAGCAGTATCCACTTATTGACTAGTTTTTTCTTTTTTTTCTTCTTGGCTTGAGCCATACATTACCTCCAGATTTCTTTCCTCTCTCCACCTTTTTAGACGATTAAGTCAAAAAAAAGTTTCTGGTTAGCGTTTATTTAGTTACTACCCTCATTACTTTTTGATGAATTCATCATCTCCAACAGCTTGATGTCTGAGTAGTCGTAAAGCTGTAGCATACGGTCATATGGGTCTTCCCCACCCAATTGAAAATAGTAAACAAAAGCAGGCTCCGTCTTATATCCCTGCTCCTTCAATAATCGAATATCAGTGCGTGCCGAGTCCTTTGCTAACCGCAGCATTCGTTCTTCAACAATCATATGTCGATACGCATTCTGCTGTCGTACAGGTATAGATTGGCCAAAGATTTCGATTAGCCATCCTTGATAAGAGAACGATAGAACGATTGCCCTTCCTCCTCGTAGTTCATCTACATGCTCCAATTGAAAATCTGCGCAATCTCCATACAAATTCACAACCTCATGGGTAAACTGGTCAAACTCTGAACATCCCACCTGGCAGATTATATCAAGGTCACTTGTAGCAATATCAATCCCAAGTGGGATAGTCCCTGTTAGCACTGGATCGTAGATAGACAACTGATTAAACAATTCAAGTTCCTGTAACACAATAAATGCTTGTTTTTGTCGGTCATTGCCTATTTGTAAATAATCGGGCTTATCAAGATGTATCATGTATATTCACCTGCTTTCAAAAATCGAACCACAGATAAAAACTAGCCACTTTACCATGATAGTATAAAGTGGCTGCTTTGTACCAAACAATTCCTGCCAATAGAGAGCCATTCGTAGTTTTATCTATTGAAAGAAACAAGGTCAGATTATTTTTTTAGCTTCTCCTACTGAACAACTGGTCTCGTATGCCCTGTTTGACGCTTACTAAGCATCAATGGCGGCACAATAATTCCAAGCAATATCAGTAAAATACCGCTCCATTGCAATGTACTTACATGTTCCCCTAATACCGTTACAGAGGCAATAACTGCGGCAGGCAATTCCGCTGCTCCAAGAATCGTTCCCAATCCTGAACCGACTTTTGGTACACCTACAGAGAAAAATACAACAGGAATAATGATTCCTAATGAAGACAATGCCATTCCATACATCCACAAACCCTGTTCTAGTGATCCATCCACGAAAAAGGTTGGTGGGAATACTGCAAACACAATAACCACAGCCGTCGTAACCATGGTTAAACTCTTCGTAAACACAGGAACATCAAGCCCCAGACGACCACTAGCAAAAATATAGAGCGCAAATGTAATTGCAGATAATAAACCATAAACCGTTCCAGCTGCCGTAAGCGATTCAAATCCCCGATCTAGTAATCCTCCAGCAAGAACCGTTCCCGTAAGCAATACAACAATGGAAAAAACCTTTTCTTTGCTTGGTTTTTTCTTATCGACTACAGCTTCTAATAAGACACCAATCCAAGTAAACTGGAATAATAGCACAACCGCAATAGACGCAGGTAATTCAGCTACAGCTAAATTATAAAAAATTGTGGTACCACTTAATGCGAAACCACCCAATATCAATTGTAAAATTGAACGAAAAAAAACACGCTTTCTATTGAACAGGAATGTAAGAATGATTAACAGCAACCAACCAATAAAAAATTGACTTCCTACCAATTGACTTACCTGAAAACCTTCTTTCATACCTAGCTTAATAATGGTAGACAAACTTCCATAACTACAAGCCCCTAAAAAGACCAGCAGAGCATATTTAAGCATTTTTGTTGCCTTCCTTTCTTTTCGAATCTAATTTTTGCAAGCACAAAACCCCCCATCCGATGGATAGGGGGCGAACGAAAAAAAGAAATGTACAAAATGTCATCTCTTTTGAAAATTTCGCCACTTACATGTTGTTATACAGGCAAGTTTCTAACGATTAAAATCAAAAGTTTCTCACTTATTTTAAGAAGAGTATGAATAAAAGTCAATCGAACTCTTTCACAAATTAAGTATGGAAAATCGTAAAACCTCCTCTGTTTGCTAGAGGAGGTTTTGTACATGGTAAAGCATTTCTTATTTTACTAGGTTTTGCGCTGTTTTAACCACATTTTCTACAGTAAAACCGTATTCTTTCATGATGATATCGCCAGGAGCAGATGCACCAAATTGGTTAATAGCAATAATTGCTCCATGATCACCTGTGTAACGTTCCCATCCTAGTGGAGAACCCATCTCTACACCAACGCGCGCTTTAACGTGCGGAGGAATGACAGAATCACGGTACTCTTTAGATTGACGATCAAATAGGTTAAAGCTAGGCATACTGACTACGCGAGTTGGAATACCTTCTGTTTCTAATTTTTCACGAGCTTCCATGCACAGAGATACTTCAGAACCTGTAGCGATTAACACCACTTGTGGTTCACTTGTAGATGCATCTTTTAGAACATAAGCACCCTTAGCCAGACCTTCGCGAGCCAAATCCTTGGTCTCTTGGTAAATAGGCAAGTTTTGACGAGTTAAAGCTAATAGAATTGGCTCATCTTTGCTCAATGCCGCATAACGCCAAGCTTCGTTTGTTTCATGCGCATCAGCAGGACGCAAAACAGTAAGATTAGGCATTGCACGGAATGCAGCTAGATGCTCAATAGGCTCGTGAGTTGGTCCATCTTCTCCAACTGCAATAGAGTCATGAGTAAATACATACGTAGTAGGAAGTTTCATTAGTGCGGATAGACGAACAGCTGGACGAACATAGTCAGAGAAGACAAAGAACGTACCGCCGAAAGCTTTCACACCACCATGTAACATCAGACCATTTAGAGCCGCGCCCATAGCAAACTCACGAACACCAAACCAAAGATTGCGACCTTCATAAGAACCTGGCAAGAAATCTCCAGCACCTTTAATCAAAGTATTGTTGGAGTGTGCCAAGTCGGCAGAGCCACCGATCAAATTAGGTAGACGTTTTGCCAAACCATTGATTGCATTACCGGAAGCAGCACGAGTCGCTAGCTTGCTACCGATTTCGTAAGTTGGAAGGTCTGCATCAAAGTCTTCGGATACCTCACCGTTACTTGCCTGTTTAAATTGAGCAGCTAGTTCTGGATAAGCTTTTTCGTATGCAGACAATAGCTCATTCCACTCAGCTTCTTTTTGTTGACCTGCTTCTACTAGAGAAGCATAGTACTCTTGCACCTCTTGTGGTACGTGGAATGCCTCATGCTCCCAAGCATATGCTTGTTTTGTCAAAACAACCTCGTCTGTACCAAGTGGAGCCCCGTGACTTGAACTGCTACCACCTTTATTTGGAGAACCGAACCCAATTGTTGTTTTCACTTCAATCAGCGTTGGACGATCCAAAACTGTACGAGCTTCAGCCAAAGCTTTCTCAATAGCTTCCACATTGTTTCCATCTTCTACACGAATATACTGCCAGCCGTATGCTTTGTAACGAGCAGCAACATCTTCTGTGAAGGATTGGCTTAAATCGCCATCTAGGCAAATATCGTTAGAATCATAAAGAACAATCATTTTACCTAGTTTAAGGTGAGCAGCAAGAGAAGAAGCTTCAGAAGAAACGCCTTCCATCAAGTCTCCATCCCCGCAGATAACATATGTAAAGTGATTAATTAACTCATAGTCATCTTTGTTGTATGTCGCTGCCAAATGTCTCTCAGCCATCGCCATACCAACAGCCATCGCAATTCCTTGTCCCAATGGACCTGTCGTTGCATCTACACCAGGAGTGTGACCGAATTCTGGGTGACCAGGCGTCTTGCTTCCCCATTGACGGAAGTTGCGCAGATCATCCATGCTTACGCCATAATCCATAAGGTGTAGCATAGAATACAACAGCATAGAACCATGACCAGCAGATAATACAAAGCGATCACGATCAATCCATGATGGATTTTTTGGGCTTACTTTCATAAAACGGCTCCACAACACGTGTGCCATAGGCGCTGATCCCATTGGCATCCCCGGATGGCCAGAATTCGCCTTTTCAATAGCATCGATTGATAGTGTACGAATAGTATTGATTGCCAATTGGTCTACATTCATTTGTTGAGTAGTCATTACGGTTAATTCCCCCCTACAAGTAACTGCAGTGTGATTATAACATAGGAAAAGCTAGTAGAGTAAAAAACGCTTTACAAAAACAGAGTATTTTCTATGAACGAACCAATGCCCTATTTTTACATGCTAGGTTAGTGTGATGCAGAACTAGGTATTTTATTAGAGATAATAAGGTATCGATGCTTATTATTACTGAATCCCCTCTGCATATATCCTTTTACGCTTATCAATCTCTTTCATCGCAAGAGCAAACTCTTCTTTATCAATTACTTTAGATGTCAAAAGTTCACGTACCTCATCTTCAATCATCAACAAATCTCCCAACGGATCTCCGGTATAAATCATGATGTGAAAACGACGCAAAAACTCAGGAAGATTAAAAGTATTCATATCGCTCATTTATTTCCCTCCCAAATCAGCTTCCATTTCACGGCATACCAATTCAAAGTCAAACTCAACTAAGAAACCGGTAATGACAATGACTTTCGCTTGTGGATAACTACTTCTCCACTGTTCCTCTTCTCCCTCTTTTATCCCTACCAAGTAAAGAGGTTGTTTTTGCACATGCTCAAGACTTTGACATTCTTCCAGCAAAGTAGGTAAGCGATCTTCCAATCCTGTAACATTGATTACAAGCACGGACTGAGTAATTTCACCTGCTTCTATCTGTTCCTCTATTACTTGAAGCGTCTTTTTAGTAGGTACCATTGCATTCATAATAGGGAAATAATCCAACAGCTCGTCCAACCAATGATCTTCTTCTGCTGTGAGATAATATAACATCTTACTAACCATTTACATTCATTCTCCTTTTGCCTTACTTACAGGTGTCTTCATTATAACATGGCAACTGTATCAGACCCCAGTTGTCGCCTTGACTTCTTTCCCTCCATTTCGTATGGTGGAGAGTAGCTTGAACTTTTTGATTGTATAGAAAAGAGGTTTTTCCTGTGGAAAAGAAACATCTCTTCCTTCTCTTTAGCATTATCTTTTTAATGATGCTTGGCTTTGGAATTATTATCCCCATTTTACCCTTTTTCGTTACTAAGATTGGTGCGACTACGACACAATTGGGGATTTTATCCGCCAGCTATAATATCATGCAGTTTATATTTGCACCCGTCTGGGGACGCTTATCGGATCGATATGGACGAAAACCGTTCATTTTGCTAGCTTTATTCGGATTCTCTCTTAGCTTCATCCTGTTTGGTTTTTCGACCAACTACTACGAAATGCTTTTTTATCGCGTCCTAGCTGGGATTACTTCCGCAGCTGGCATTCCAACCATCACAGCAATGGTCGCTGATATTTTCCCTCCTAAGGAACGTGCTAAAGGGATGGGAATTGTAGGAGCTGGTGTAGGACTAAGCTTCGTATTCGGTCCAGCACTCGGCGGTATCCTAGGAGATATTAGCTTGTCACTACCATTCTTCGTTTCAGGTGGACTTGCTTTTATTACTTTGATCTTCACGTGGATGTTACTTCCCGAAAGCTTACCAAAAGAAAAGCGGGGAAAATTTCTCAAGAAAAAACCTGTCAGCTCGTTGGGAGCTATATTTAGTAATCTAGGATTATTGTATCAGATCATGCTGGTTACTTCGCTAGCTTTTGCAGCCATGGAGACGGTTTTTGCCCTATTCATTTCATATGAATTTGGTCTTACCTCCAAAGACATGGGCTATATGTTCCTCATCATGGGGTTGATTTCTGCTGGTTTGCAAGGTGTTATTGGCAAGTTAGTAAAGCGATTTGGCGAGTCAAAGTTGCTTGCTACTGGGATATTCTTTTACGTAATGGGATTCTTCTGTGTATTGCTATCTTCTACGTTCCTAGAATTCGCTCTTACCCTTTGCTTGTTTGGTCTTGGGCAAGGTATGATGAGAACAACCAATACCGCCATGATCTCGCAACGTACGCGTGACGGACAAGGAGCTACATCTGGTAACATGAGCGCCATGGATACCATGGGGAGAATTGTTGGCCCTATTTTGGCTGGATGGCTCTTTACTTTCTCACACAGCATGCCATTTGTAATCAGTGGGATACTGTGCATTGGTCTTTTGGCAGTATATTTTGGTAGAGTGCATCACTTGCCAGAGCCAGAGCCAGAATCTGAGGCAGACACGTATTCTCCAGCCTCTCAGTAATGAAAAATATCGTGAATACATAGAAAAAGGAACGAGCTGGAATAATCCAGTTGGTTCCTTTTTTATTTATTACAGGCAGATGATTTCTCTCGTTCTCATGATAATCGGACTTGCTATTCAATATGTCCTATTGCCAAAAGGAGTTTCAACCGACTTTGACGACACATATCTCGATGCTTTGAACACTACACTGATAAAACGTAAAAACATCAAAAACGCATCCTGAGTATCCGGATGCGTTTTCGCCTTGTATAGATTACCTCTCAAAAATTGTTCCCAGACATACCTTACTTCCCTTTCTGAGAGGAACTCTTTTCTTCTTCAAACAACATTTTACCTGTATCCACATCATAGAACGTAACCGTTGTATAAGGTGGCGCACTGATCTTCCCTACTACATACGGATAGGTAATGACCATCGCATACATTTTATTAGCCTCTGGCTTGGTTTGTTTCACATATACTTTTACCATCTCCCAGCTCTGTTCAGTATGATCCACAACTAAACCATATCCAGCATTAGGGGCTTCACCATGTGCGATCACGTACAAATCACCTTGTTGATGGACACCACGTTCTTCTTTTACGCTTTCTACAAAGGCTTTTTCCTCTGCACTTAATTGCTCTTCTTGTAATGTCTGAAATTTAGAAGCAGGTTGCTCACCCTGAACAACAGATAGATTCGTAACCTGGATTTCATCCGTTTTTGCATCCCATTTTACTTGCGCAGATAAGGATTCCATCGTCCAGCGTAGGGGCACATATACTTTTCCTTGATAAACCACTGCTCCAGCTTCTACTTTTTGTTCTTTTCCATTTACCAGAACAGTTTGTTTTCCAGTCTGAAATACCAAAGTCTTTTCTTTTACTTGCAACTGATACGCTCCTGATTTTTCTGTTACCTTGCCACCTGTTAATTTACTTAGCTCCTGTAGGTCGATCATTGTGCGTTGATTAACACTAATCAGTGGCGAGTGCTTAATCACCTTCTTCTCATTTATCATAAGAGAAGTGGTTACAGGCTTCATCACTATTTCAGCCATACCTGGGATAGCTGAGCCTACAAGTGCCAGCCCCATCACAGCAACTACTGTCGTTTTTCTTAACATTTTCACTCAATCCCTTCGCTTTTTTTCAGCATATTTTTCTCTGTTACTTGTTTGACTTAAGGATTTCCCATAATGTTTCATTTCTCTACGTATTTAACAGGATCTTTTTTCCTACTATAATATAGATAGTCACTTCGTCTATACATTTTTTTCCAAATATTTACCCAAATAAGGCAAAAGAGTGACATTTATCATAGAGCTCTTTAGCATGTTTTTATTTATGAGATAATCGTAATAACAAAAGATTTTGACTAAAAGGCTCGATAACAAAAGGAGTTTTCATATGACAACACTTATGTCTATGCCACAGGTTGATGTAGTTCGCCAACAATTAATTGCTCATCCTATCTCTATCGCTATGCAAACACCTGAAAGCGTACGTACCTTTATGGAACACCATGTGTTTGCTGTATGGGATTTCATGAGTTTATTAAAACGTTTACAATTAGACGTAACTTGCACAAGTGTGCCTTGGCTTCCTGCTCCTCATGCTGAATATGCACGCTTCATTAATGAAATTGTGCTGGGAGAAGAAACTGATGAAGATGGCAACGGGGGCTTTACCAGCCATTTTGAATTGTACCTACGAGCTATGAAAGAAGTAGGAGCTGATACATCCAAAATAGAGCAATTCCTCACGTTGCTTGAAGGTGGTACCACTCCTGACGAGGCTTTGGCATTATGCAATGCTCCTAACAGTGTGCAACAGTTCGTAAAACAAACCCTTCACTTGGCTAAAGCGGGAGGAACTCACGAAGTATGTGCCGCTTTTTTCTTTGGTCGTGAAGATATTATACCGGATATGTTTCAGGTACTTGTACAAGAATTGACTGCAAAAGGAGAAGCTCCTGCCTGCCTGCTGTATTATCTAAATCGTCACATTGAGCTAGACGGAGATGAACATGGACCTTTAGCTGAAAAGCTTCTGGCATCCCTATGTAAAGATGATACACAAAAATGGAAAGAAGCAGAGGTAACAGCTATACAAGCGCTCAGTAGTCGCATATCCCTATGGGACGGTGTGCTAGCAGATCTACAAAAATAAATAAACCACCTGGAAAAAAAGTTTGATTAAACCTATTAACCATGTGGTGTGGAATAACTATATTCATTCTTTTTTACAAAAAAAGAGCTTGTCACCTCTACTATCTTTTCGAGGTAACAAGCTCTTTTCCTTTTTAATCTTAGATTAAGATTATGTAGCTGTTCTCCTTGAGTTTAACGAGCTACAGCCAATGTAGCGTTATCTTCTTTTAAATGCTCTTTAGATACACTACTATCTTTTTTATGTTTGGTAGAAGTACTTCCCGTAGCCAAACCGTATGGAATGCACAGAGGAACGCCACTACGCGGATCTGGAATAATATCAGCTTCAATGCCAAATACTTCCCATAGCATTTCAAGCGTCATGACCTCGGTAGGAGATCCCTGTGCCATTACTTTCCCTTTTTTAATGGCAATAACATGATCGGAATAACGAGTAGCATGGTTAAGATCATGAACAACCATGACAATCGTACGCTTCTCTTCTTTATTTAATTTCGCTAGTAACTGTAATACTTCTAGCTGGTGAGCCATGTCAAGGAACGTGGTTGGTTCGTCCAAGAACAGGATATCCGTCTGTTGTGCTAACGCCATGGCAATCCATGCACGTTGGCGTTGACCACCTGACAACTGATCGACCCCTCTTGTAGCAAACTCAATGATACCAGTGACCTCTAAAGCCCATTGTACAATTTTTTTATCCTCAGGCGTCATACTGCCCATGCCCTTTTGATGGGGAAAACGTCCATAAGAAACCAATTCTTCTACAGTAAGTCCATCAGGAGCTACTGGATTTTGCGGTAGAATAGCTAAATCCTTGGCTACTTTGCGGGTATCCTGTTGATGAATGGATTTGCCATCCAAGAATACACCGCCTTTTTTTGGTTTTAAAAGACGTGCCATCGTTTTTAAAATGGTAGACTTACCTGATCCATTCGCACCGACCAAGGCAATGATTTTTCCATCTGGTAACGATATGTTTAAGTCCTCTACAATAAGATTATCAGCATAACCTATGTTTAATTGTTGCGTATGCAAGCGAACCATGATCATCTCCCTTTCGATGTCACGCTAAAATATTCTGAAATATAATACCTTCCCTTAAAATGATATTGGTTCTCATTATCATTGTCAAATTTTTTCTATAAAAAAACCAATTAACAAAGATCGTTGTTATCTGCTCAGCAGACTCACATTCATCTTGTTAACTGGTTTTTTCTTTATGCTGCACTGTGTGCCAGCTTCGTTTGTTTTTCTTTTGTACCATATTCATAAGTCCATGTGACCACTTTACCAGCGATTGAGACCGCCAAAAGTGTGTACAGAACTTGAGGTACTGGTAAGAAAAATAACGAAAGCATCAACACAAGTACGTCAAATATTAATAAAACGGTACCTACTGACATACCCGTCCACTTACTTATGAATAGGGATAAAATATCATCCCCACCTGTTGCTCCACCGAATCTAAGAACCAATCCTAGACCGAAGCCCGTGCTGATTCCTGATAATACGACAGCTAGCAACATGGCATTGCTAAAGTCAAATACTAGCGGCGAAAAACGCTCGCATAGTTCATAGAAAAAGGAAAAAGATGTCGCTGCTACAATGGTATTAATCAAAAACGTACGTCCTTTGATCATCATTGCAACTAAAATGATTGGAATGTCTAATACTAACATCGTAATGGACGGTGACCAGTCAAAAGCGTATTTTCCAAGTAATGATAACCCCACAAATCCACCTTCACTTAAATTGTTCTGAAAGTTAATGTGGTAATAGCTAAAGGCCAATAAAAAAGTTCCTAGTAAAATCATGAAGGTTTGTTGGTATGGTTTTGTCCTCATCGAGGCTTCCCCTTTTCGTAGTTAGTTAGTCACTGTCTCCACTAACTACGAAGCAGGTCCTGACAGGATCGCTTGTTTGTATCATAAAGCATCTCTCTTTCGTAGTTAGGGTTCACAGGTCAAGAGTGGAACGCTTCTAACTACTACGCTACGTGTCTGAGAGATCAAACCGTTTCCAGATGGTCCTTCGCGGTAACATCACTATCCGATCCTTTCATTGTAAAGTTACAACTTTATTATACCATAAAAATCGCACCATGAATCAAACAGGTAATAATTTAGGCTAAGGAAAACTCTCGGCGTTTATTAATGGGCACTTTACATAGAACAGCGAACAAAAAAAGCAAGAAACATTCCCAAACAGCTCAAACCAACTGCAATAAAAAAGATGAGAAAAATGTGATGTAAGAGTTGCTGATTCAACGGAGTATGAAAAATTCCGTTCAGAATAATACATGGAACTGCTACGTTGATGATACCCACAGATGAAAATAACGGTGCAAGGGTCAATCAACTTCTCCTCCTGTTACACTACAATAGTATGACGAAAATTAGTCTTTATGCCTGATGACCTTATGACATTTGCGCAGGTTCTGTCTCAAGTAACAACCATTGCAAGTCTGCGTTCTCTTTTTGTTCGCAGGTTTGTAATAAATCCCCAAGTAAAGGAATCGCTTGTTCCAGTGAGATTGCCCAATCAGCTGGTACTGGAAGCCCTTCTCCCTCTACCGTGATAATTCGTCCTGTCACTTCGACATCAATCTGTTTAGTAGTAAGTACATAATGACGTATTTCACGCGCATACTCTTTCCATTGAATTAGTACGTATCCCGCATCCCCACCTGATACGACCAAATCTACATGATCTCCATAGGCAGCATGTACTAATGTCCTCTCTTGCCCATCCAAACTAGCTATTTCTCTTAGTACCTCATGCCAAGACACATGTTTTCTTTCCTCTTTGCGTTCATCTGTGTACATTCGCCAATCGTTCAATCGCCTCGCCCCTTTATCTGTATGTTCAACCTTATCAAAGTAATATTGTTCAAAATAATCCAACATCAGTAAATGATAGAATTTCCTACTTCTGCTCATTTATCCACCTGTTTTGCTGTCAAAAGATATCCTTTAGTTTAGCATATCTAAGCACGTTCTCCTTTACAAAAATACGAATACTTCACTTGTTTGTAAATGTATTCGCTTTCATTTGTGTACAAAACCTTGACATTTGTGAAAAAAAGAACTTTATCGGAAATCTGTCAAAATTATAAGCTTCCCTGTCAACATTTTTGGTTTACCATGATGAGTGTAATGACACCTAAAACAGCTTAGAAAAACGAGGAGGTGAGTTCCATGGTGCAGCGCAGTATGAATTGGTGCGCTCGCTTTGGTCTCACGTTTCATGTGTGTAAAACCGTATTAGCATCCGGCTTGTCATTGTTGATCGCCTCTCTATTGTTTGGCAATCATTTTGCCTATTTCGCTCCGCTTGCTGCGGTATTAACCATGCAACTTACCATTGCAGATACCCTAGAAAAGGGAATTTATCGCGTAATTGGCATCATTGGGGGGGTCATCTCCAGTATTCTTATTCTACCCTATTTTGAAAATGGATTAGTTGGTCTCGTTCTTGTTCTATTGATAGGAATGGGCACGGCTACTGCTCTACGCTTGAATCCACAGATTATTTCACAAATTGGCGTAAGTTCTGTTATGTTAATGACCTTTCAACAAATGCAGGGATATTCGACTGGTCGAATTGTAGAAACCATTATTGGAGCGCTCGTAGCCGTCTTTATTCAAATGATAATTCGACCAGAGAACTATGTACCTACAGCTCAAAAGAAACATGCGGAGTCCTGTAAACAATTAGCAGATACATTAATATTAATGGCAACTGCGCTAAATAGTCACTCTGGTAAAACGGATATGCCCTTAGTAGAACCGTCCTCTCTGTTAAAATGGAACAATGAACTGGAATCTTCAATGGTACATGCAAAAAAAAGCCTAAAATATAATGTCTTTTGTCGAAAAGACATTAACACGCTGTCACGATTGGAACAACAAATTGATTCAGTACAAAAGATGTTGATTTCTATATGTAGTATCTTATATACAGCACAGGAATTAAAATATCTTCCTACGCTTCGTCATTCTCTAGATCAACCTCTGCTTGATGTAAGTGCCGCCATTTCAACATATGGTGCCTTTGTTGCCAATCCATCTTCGGAAGCTCACCAAGAGCTACTGACCTTGTTACACCGGGTAAAACAACAACAATCCCAACAATTTGTCATATCGATAGAGACAGCTGGTATCTCCTCTTTACGAGAAGTTGGCAGTCTGTACGCAGAGATAAATCGTATGATCGTTGAGATGGAGTATTCCGCACATTTATGGGAGTTATCCACAACTCAAAATGACTACGTAGATAAGCACCATAAACGAATGTTCGCTTATAAATCTTAATTAGTAGAAAAAGAGCCTTACCCCTACGGGTAAGGCTTTATTATTATTTCTACATATTTTACTAAGTGTGATTAATTGTCACAGAAACACACCAACACCACAATAATAACGATGATCCATAGAAAGCTGCCACCGAAAAAGCCACCTCTTCTATCGCATCCCATGATCCTTCCTCCTTGTCACGTGTCTAGTAGTGGAGAATGCATGGACTCACAGACTCCTGCTAGTACACTATGAAATTTGGTCATATGATGCTTGGATAAGCGCATAGAAGAGATAAAAAAAGGCAGATTGCTAGGGAAAAATACCTATGTATGATCTTCCTCGTCTTTTGCCGAACGAATGAGGATCATATTGCTACGAATATATTGTTGTAATTCCTCATAAAAGGTAGGGTTACAACCCATTACACTACTTTTGGCATCGTATGGCAAATCTTTGCCTGTCATAGTAGTAGCAGTACCGCCTGCTTCCTGAATGATGAGCTTACCTGCCCCAAAATCCCATGGATTCAACTGCAAACTGACGTAACCATCAAGTCGTCCTGCTGCCACGTAAGACAGCTCCAAAGCTGCGCTTCCTAGCAAGCGCATACCACGAACCTTACCTGCCAACTCTTTAAAAATAACATCAATACCTATTTGCTCAGCTCGTTTATTCCAAAATACGCTTGTACAAAGTAGTGCTTCTTCTAATTTTACTTGACGCTCAAGACGTAACCGACGATTATTTAAAAATGCTCCTCCGCCTTTAGTTGCATAAAACAACTCATCACGTGATGGATCATATACAACACCAACCGCCGCTTCACCTTTATGGTACACAGCAATCGAAACAGAGAAATTTATTTGCTGATGAACAAAATTAGTTGTTCCATCAATGGGATCGATAATCCACAATGTATCATATTGGGACGGGTCCATACCCTGAAAACGATTTTCCTCGCCCAAAATGCCATGCTCAGGATATTGTTTAAGGATCATATCAATAACCATCTGCTCTACTTCTTCGTCCACAGCCGTGACCAAATCCGAGGCAGAGGTCTTATAATTCACTTCATAGGGCTGATTCATTTTCTCCAAACTTAACTTACCGGCTGTTTTGGCGCATGCGATCGCCAGTTCTTTCCATTGTTCCATATTCGGTTGCAAAGATATCGCCACCCAACCCATCCAATTTTCTTTAGTGTATCATATTTTATTATCCCCTACACCTTACAATACAAAACAACTACCATGAATAGTTTGTCTGTCACAAATGCTACACTAGTCATATCATCTCATATCTCTTACTTGTATATAAACGGAAGGTGATGTATGTTTGACCATTTTTATTTTGCTCGTGGTACTATTTAGTAGTCTTAAAATAACGGACATGATAGATCCCTATCGATATCACATGGTTTATGAGGGCCCTGAATTAAAGGCATTTGAATTATATACATTTTTACGACAACAGGGCATCCGCTGCCGAATCCGTAATTCTGTAAACGCGAATCTGTTTGGCGACCACCATTTGTTTACTAACAAAAGACTTTCCTATGTAGAAGTATTGAAAACAGATGAAGCTCAAGCTCATACCCTGCTACATTCTTTTTGGCAAAAAAAATAAACAGGACTAGAGTAGCATCCGATCATTCACTACTCTAGCCCTGTACATTTTAGCAACAGCGATTCATTTCGCCGCTTTCATATTTGTTTTTTAAAGCAAAAAGATAATATTCCTTCTCTGACATAGGAAACACGCCAGGAGCACCGTGTGTCTTATACCAATGCTCCAGATAACGATCATAATCTGGCATGCCAAAAATCGTTTTGATGACAGAGCTAACTTTTTTGAATCTGCGTCTCCAGTATCTTAGTTTCTTTTGCATTACTACACACCTCCCTTTTTAACTTTTTATACAAAATCTATCATTTCTATATTTTTATGAATCATAACTTTATTGAATATGAACTCTATAAAAAGAAATATTATTTTTTATTATATTATTTAAAGTTTCTTGATTAAAAATATAGATTTATGGGTTAAGACTGTTTTATGATATAGACAGAACGATTCTTAGTTTTGTTGTCAGTCCGCTTCCTGTTCCTAAAGTGTAGAACTTTATCCCAAACTTGCGTCAAACGCACCCCTACAGTTCTCCTTCACAGCATTTTTTGAACAGTTCTGGAGCGGGATGACAACAAAGACTTTGAAGACAAATAAAAGCAAAAAACCCAGCCTACAAGCGGTTTTCGGCTTTTATTTGTTGTGTAAACTAAGCGATTACGTCTCCTTTTTGATCACGCTTGGTCAGCACGAAGGGTTCCTCTTTTAATTCGTATTTCTTTCCTCTCGCAATTGAGAACCACAGACGTACCCCATCTACAATAATCGCGATGGTAATGATCAAAAAGACCGCACAAACAATAGTATCCACTGTATCATTAAAGATCATTTTCTCTGCATCCTCAACAGATTTTACACCTAACGGCAAAGAACCCGAAGCCAGAATCTCCTTAAATTTGATTGCATGTGCCCAGAAGCCAATGGTAATATCGTTAGAAAAAATCTTTTGCCAAGCCGCATATAGGGTGGCAGAAGAGAGCCATGCCATGGGGAGTAGCGTAACCCAAGCGTAGCGAGCCTTACCCATTTTAATAATGAGCGTTGTGCCGACTACAAAAGCAATTGCTGCTAACATTTGATTCGCAATACCAAACAATGGCCAAAGTGTTTTGATTCCACCCAATGGATCTATAACCCCTTGATACAGGAAGTAACCCCAGCCAGCTGTTACGACAGCAGAACCAATCAAGTTACCAGGTAGGTAATCCATACGTTTTAATTTCGGGAACACATTGCCCAGCATATCTTGTACCATAAAGCGTCCAACACGCGTTCCAGCATCGATGGTAGTTAAGATAAAGACTGCCTCAAATAGAATGGCAAAATGATACCAGAAGGCCATGAAAGCCTTTCCTCCTATAAATCCCGAAAAAATATGTGCCATTCCCAAAGCAAAGGAAGGCGCCCCCCCTGTTCGAGATAAAATACTCGTCTCTCCTACATCTTTGGCTGTTTCGATTAATAATTCCGGTGTGACAGGGAATCCATATGTGTTAGTAATAGTAGCTGCCGCTGTTACTGCATCAGCCCCTATCGCTGAAGCCGGTGCATTCACTGCAAAATAGAGTCCCGGAGTTAATACACATGCCGCAATCATCGCCATAATGGCTACCATAGATTCAGTCAGCATCGCCCCATAGCCGATTAATGGAGCGTCACTTTCCTTGATGATCATCTTTGGTGTTGTACCGGAAGCAACCAAGGCATGAAACCCCGAGACGGCACCGCAAGCGATGGTAATAAATAGGAATGGGAATAGGTTACCCGTAAATACTGGGCCCGTACCATCAATGAATGAAGTCAAAGCAGGCATTTGTAGAGTAGGCATTGTGAAAATGATACCTATAGCAAGAAAGGCAATAGTACCAATTTTTAAAAAGGAACTGAGATAATCACGTGGCGCTAACAAAAACCAAACAGGTAAAACAGATGCGATGAAACCATAAATGATAATCATGATAGCAAGCTGCGTACCTTCATAATCAAACATAGGAGCCCAAGTTGGTGATTGAGCTACTACTTGACCAAAATAAAGGGAAGCAAGCAAAAGTACAATCCCAATAATAGAAGCCTCCAACACTCTTCCAGGTCGGAAATAACGCATATATAACCCCATCAAAATAGCGGTCGGTAACGTCATAGCTATCGTAAAGGTAGCCCAAGGTGAATGAGTTAGAGCATTGACAACAACGAGCGCCAATACTGCAATGAGAATAACCATGATAGCTAGTATCCCAATTAGTGCTAATACGCCCCCTATAGGCCCAATTTCTTCTTTAGCAATTTGACCTAATGATTTTCCATTACGACGCATAGAACCAAACAGAATAATAAAGTCCTGCACAGCTCCCCCTAATACAACCCCAACAATAATCCATATTGTACCTGGCAAATACCCCATTTGGGCTGCCAATGTAGGTCCTACTAACGGGCCTGCACCTGCAATCGCCGCAAAATGATGACCATATAAAACCCATTTATTTGTCGGCACAAAATCCTTACCATCATTATTTAATTCAGCAGGCGTAGCTCGTCTGTCATCCAAACCCATAATTTTTCGCGCAATAAAACGACTGTAAAATCGATAACCTACTGCATATGTACACAAGGCAGCCGTTAATAGCCAGAAGGAACTTACTTGTTCCCCTTTGGATAGAGCCAATGCACCAAATCCAATGCCTCCTAACGCAGAAATTACCGTCCAAAGGATAATGGATAGTATCTTTCTCTTCATAAACTGGGCCCCTTTCACAAAATTAGGTATGTATTAATAATCTAAATTATCTGACTCTTAATCAAATAACTATATGCCTTATTATGATACCTTACTTTTAGATAGACTGAAAAGCTTTTTTTAGAATTTTATACATTTTTCCAAAAAAGAATCTGATTATAAAAAAGGAAGCCATTCCCATGTGGCACTTGAGGAAATGGCTTCTTTGCATCCCATTTTGTTGAATTATAAGTTTCCACGCAACTCTTGCTCGCGCTCGAGGGCTTCAAACAACGCTTTGAAGTTTCCATTTCCAAAGCCACGACTACCTTTACGCTGGATGATTTCAAAGAATAGTGTCGGACGATCTACTACGGGCTTACTGAACAATTGCAATAGATAGCCTTCATCATCACGATCTACTAAAATTCGCAGCTCTTTTAATTTCTCAATGTCTTCTTCAATCGCACCTACGCGTTCGACTAAATCTTCGTAATACGT
Source organism: Brevibacillus laterosporus (assembly GCA_007833815.1). Classification (NCBI taxonomy): domain Bacteria; kingdom Bacillati; phylum Bacillota; class Bacilli; order Caryophanales; family Paenibacillaceae; genus Brevibacillus; species Brevibacillus laterosporus. The sequence goes on from CP033464.1 coordinate 72,641, forward strand.
ATCAGGTACACTTAAAAAGTCCACACCATTTGCCGTTAACTCCGCCACAGTTGTCAAAATATCATTCGTTAGCACAGCGATATGCTGAACCCCGGGCCCTTTATTAAATTCCAAATATTCTTGAATTTGCGATTTGCGCTTGCCTTCCGCTGGCTCATTGATCGGGAATTTAATCCGCCCCGTTCCGTTTTGCATCACTTTGGACATGAGTGCAGAGTATTCAGTAGAAATATCGTCATCGCTGAAGTTTTGAGAAGACGTAAAGCCCATGACTTTCTCATAGAATCCAACCCATTCGTCCATAACCTCCACATTACCTACCATATGGTCGATTCCGATTAGTCCGGTAGTCTTACAGGCAAACGGAGCTTGATATGGTTTGAAGCCTGGGTAAAATACTCCTTTATAATCCTTACGTTCAATAAAGGAATGAACCGTCTCCCCATAAGTGGCAATCGTTGCTTTTATTATTGTTCCATGTTCATCACTAAATTCAGTAGGCTCCATCACGGACTTGGCTCCACGAGAAATGGCTTCTTGGTAAGCCTTTTCACAATTTTCCACACGCAGGGCAATATCTTTAACTCCCTCTCCGTGTAGTTTAACGAAATCAGTTATCGGATGATCAGGGTCTAGTGCTCCTGTCAACACTAAACGAATGTGATTTTGTTTCAATACATAAGAGACTTGAGTACGGCTCCCTGTTTCCAAACCTCTAAAAGCATATGGCTCAAATCCGAATGCTTTCGCGTAGTAGTACATCGCTTGCTTCGCATTTCCTACATACAACTCTACATAGTCCCAATCTTGAATGGGGAAAAAGTCTGTTCCGCTCACACCGCTCAACCTCCGACTATTCTGAATTTTTAAATCGCTTTCTTTGAGATTACCTGTTCTGTTTTTTTCATGCAAGAATATGGGGTAACGCTTAAACGCTTTCATGTAGTATCAATATCAGGCTTCTGTCAACCTACTCCAATCAGTTATGATATAAAGAAGGATATCTGAAGGGAGCGAAGTGCGTTGGAAAAGTGGAATACCTTTGTCTCACAACAATGGAATCAAATGGCTAGTGACTGGCATGAGCGTAGTAGGGGAATGTGGGAGCAAGGCAGTCGCAAAACCATCCTGCCCTTATTTACACAGCTACTGTCTGACCAACCCGGTAGAATCCTGGATGCTGGCTGTGGTGATGGATATGCTAGTTTCAAGCTAGCCTCCCTGGGGTATGATGTAACAGGTTTGGATATCTCCACAGAAATGATAGCCTATGCCACAGAGCAAACTAAACAGCTTAGCTTATCTACCTCCCTACAATTTGTGGAAGGGGATGTCGCTGCTACTCCATATTCAGACCGAACATTTGCAGGTATCCTTTCTATTAACGCGATGGAGTTCACACCCTCTCCCCTTGCTGTCCTCCAAGAATTTCACCGCATCCTGCAACCAAATGGATTATTATTATTGGGTGTATTGGGACCTACAGCAGGACCACGGGCACACAGCTATCCACGTTTGTATGGAAAAGCTGCTATTCAAAACACTATCATGCCATGGGAAGCGAATAAGCTAGCACAAGAAAATGGATTTATCTTACAAAAGGAAGCTCATGTGTATAAAGATGATTTTCCTGATGAACTGGCTGAATCCTTGAGCATGGAATTGCGAGAAGCAGTCAGTTTTGTAACCTTATTTGCATTACGTAAACACATGCACCAATAAACAGCTAACACATTTGTAAAGGAGCTAGTTATGCGAGTACCATATCTCACAAAGCCACTACAACATTTGCAAAAGGTACGTGATCTGACGCTATTTCGGATCAATGAAGAACAAAGCATCGTCATCGCATGCGATTCAGATGGCGGCATTGGCACCAAACCACATGATATTGTCCAAATTGCGCCTGATATATTGGGACGTTTCGCTGTTCGTGTGCCCCTGTTTGAGTTATTTGCATGTGGAGCCTCTCCTTTTATGATATGCGATACGCTATCGGTGGAGTTCGAAGGCTACGGAGAAGAAATTCTACGCGGGATCAAGGAGTATGCGAAAGAAGCAGGTGTAACAGAAGATATACAGTTTACAGGTAGTACAGAGGAGAACGTTCCGACCATGCAGACAGGGGTTGGTATTACCGTACTTGGATTGGTACAGCAATCACAATTTTCTCCCGGAACAGCCCAACCTACAGAGGCTATCATGTGTGCCGGTCTTCCCAAAAGTGGGCCAAAGCATGAGGTTAGACTAGATGATCCTGATATCATTTCTCTAGCTGACTTGATCCGCTTACGTGCTCATCCCGATGTTCACGATCTCTTGCCTGTTGGTTCAAAAGGAATCTCTTATGAAATGAAGCAACTAGCATCAAGCGCCTCCCTTACATATCATCTAATATCTCCTCTCACTCTTGATTTGGAGGAATCTGGGGGTCCTTCCACTTGTGTCATTTTTTCAGCGTCATCTGAACTACTTGAGGAATTTAGGAAACAATTACATTGTCCTGTACATGTTTTAGCTATTCTTGAATAAAGTAAGAGGGACAGCGTGAAGGCATTTGTATCTGTCAGAAACAAAACAATCAGCAAGTGTTGACCGTACCAAGTGCAAAAGAGAGAACAGCACCTTTCTAATAGGAGGGGCTGTTCTCTCTTTTTATGTAAAAAAAGACCCCAGCTAGTTGAAAATTGACTGAGGTAGAGTTACATCTATCCTTCCACAGGCGAGGTAGCACCTGATGTAGGTGAAGCTGTTTTTGTGGACTCTTCCAATGGTTTATCGACGGGAACTCCTTTTGTTTGTGCCAAATCACTTTGGGCTTTTCGCTTTTTCAAGAAAAATAACACCAAAGGAATGGATATAAGGATTGGTATGGCTGAAACCATAAAGGTGTCGGCAATCCCTCTCGTGAAGGCTTCCTTTTGAATCAAACCAGCAAGTATGGCAGAAGCACCTCCCATGGAGGTAGCGGAATCCACTCCACTTTGTGCATATACACCTGACAACATACTCATCATTTGATTAGCTGTATCATTGGTCACCTGCACATTTTCACTGATTCGCACAGCATGGAAGTTTTGGCGGTTACTCATAAGTGCTGTCAATATCGCAATAGCAAAGGACCCCATTACCTGACGAATTAGGTTAGATAAGGAAGAGGCACGACCAACCATAGACCTCTCGACGGAATTCATCCCAATCGTTGAAAGTGGCGTCATACATAGTCCCATTCCCAAACCCCGAATGGTCAATAACACATTCATCCAATGATGCGGAGTGTCTTGAGCTAGGTGTTGAAGCTCGAAGGTGGTTATACCAGCGAGCGTCAATCCAATCAGTCCAAGTGGGACGACGCCAAATTTATCAAATAATTTACCCCCTACTGGCATCATCAAAGCCATTGCAATTGACTGTGGCATCAATAAAATACCTGTCTGCATGGCTGACAAGCCTTGGATATTCTGCATGTACAACGGCATCATAAAAATACCACCGAACATCCCCATAGTAAGAAAACTAACAATTAACAAACTAAGTGAAAAGGTGCCATTCTTTAGAATGCGAAACTCGATCAGCGGTTGCTCAGTAGTTAACTCTACATAAACCAGCAAAGTTAAGCTACAGACGGCCACAAACAATAAGCTAACGATATACAGTGACGTCCAGCCCTCTGATTGTCCTTTTGACAAAGCTAGCAGTAACGAAGCAAAACCAATGATAGACAAGATAGCACCGGGAAAATCAAATTTTAAATCCTTTTTCAGCGGTGTTTCTTTTAAAATAATACTGCTCATGATAACTGCCAAGACTCCAACTGGTACACCCATGAAAAAGAGAAAGCGCCAGTTGAAATACTCGATGACATACCCGCTCAGCGTTGGTCCAACAGCAGGGGCTACCATTGCAGAAATCCCCCACAAACCGAGTGCTGTCCCGATTTGTTCTCGTGGCATAATGGTGTAGATGATAGACATCCCTATCGGCATGATGAAACCACCGCTTATTCCTTGCACAACCCTGAAGAAAATCATGCTACTGTCGTTCCATGAAAATCCACAAAATGTAGAGCTAATCGTAAATAGAAAAAGTGAAGTAACAAAAACTCTTTTATAACCAAATTTATCACCAAGTGCACCACTCATCGGAATAACAACCGCAGATGCCAACATATATCCTGTTAGCACCCATTGAATGGTATCTGTCGTGGAACCAAATACAGCTACCAACTTAGGTAGGGCAATGTTAATTAAACTATTATTCAATACGGCCACGAATGTACCCATTACAATAGCAGCCAACGCCAACCATTTATAGGAAGCATTCTCCTTGTTGTTAGAAGCAGACAAACCGATCGCCTCCTAGTTCACCTGAACCTGACTACCATCCTGAAGATCTTTTGCTGGTTGTGTAACGATCTGATCGTTAGCAGTAACACCTGATTTCGCATATAACCAATCAGTATTTTTCTCTGTTACTTCAACAGGAGTCATGTGAACAATATTTCCATCTACTTTATAAACAAATTTTTTACCAGCCTGATCAATGACAGAGCTTTTTGGGATTTCCACGCCTACTGCTACTTGAGAAGCGTCTTTTCCAAAATATACTTCAGCAATCATTCCAGCTAATAACGTACCATCATTTTTCACCCTGATTTTAACAGGGAACGTCGTGCTGTTTGAATCTGATACAGGACTAATAAAGTCAATGGTGCCTTCCATTTTCTTATCCTTGTTTACCACAACCTGTACCGTTTCTCCCTTTTTCAGATGATTCACTTGTTCTTGGGGAACACTTGCTTTGATTACCACTGTATCCATGTTAACGATGGTCATTAGTGGGATACTTGGCGCTGCCAGTTCTCCTGGTTCAATATTACGAATCGCAATCATCCCGTCGATTGGTGATGTAATAGCTGAATTAGAGAGCGTTGTTCTGGCTAAATCCAAACCAGCTTGTTGGCGTGTTACATCTGCTTGTAAGGCTGTTATGGAATTGGAGGTAGCTCCTGCTTTGGCTAAGTCAAGCTGTGCCTTTGTTTGTTCGTACCCTGATTTTGCTTGTTCTAGTGCAAGCGATGCTTTATCCAGATCAGCTTGTGGCAAGGCTCCTGTGTCAAATAAAGCTTTCATACGATCATATGATTTTTGGGCTACATCCCATCCTACTTTTGCTTGTTGTAACGCACTGTTTAACCGATCTAAATCCTCTTTGCGTGCGCCTGCTTTGGTATCATTTAATTTAGCCTGAGAAGCTACTATGCCTGCTTCTGCCTGACGTACCTGTTGAACTAATTCATCGTTTTCCAGAGTAGCTAACACCGCACCTTTTTTTACACGATCTCCCTCTTTCACATTGACATTCGCTATTCGACCAGATAATTTCGAGACAACTTGAACTTGTTGATCGGGAACAATTTTACCTGATGCCATCAAACCAGACGAGTTCGTAGTAGCTACAACTTTCATCGTTTGTACAATCGGAGCATTCGATGTTACGTTGTCGCTATTGTTGCTACAGCCACCGAGCAACAACGCCATAATGGCAAAAGTACCAGCTATCCCTTTTTGTGTTTTATTCATACTCGTTCACCCTAATTCCCTTTCAAATGAATTTTAATCACAGCGCTCATACCTGGCAGAATGCGGCTGTTTTGTTTTTCGCCAATAGAAATTTTGATTGGTATCCGCTGTGTTACTTTAGTGAAGTTACCGCTTGTGCTACTTGCAGGTAGCAAGGAGAACGTGGAGGCTGTTGCTGTTCCCAATTCCGAAACCTGTCCTGTGAACGTCTGACCCTTGAATGAATCTAAGGTAAATTCAACAATTTGACCTACATGGATACGGCCTAAGTCAGTCTCTTCAATGTTCGCTGACACATAGAGGTTGTTCATGTCAACAATTGTTGCAACCGATTGACCAGGAGCTACTACTTCGCCACTTTTAGCTGTTACTTTTAACACCGTACCAGTGATCGGAGCACGCAAAGTAGCATTATCTAACATGTTACCAGCGATGTTTGTCGTATCTTGTTGACCCACGATTTGATCAGCTATTACGTTTTGACCATCTGACAAGTCTAAAGAGGTAATTTTGCCAGATATCCGTGGCATCACGCGATACGTATCACCTGCAACACGAGCATCTTCAGTAGAAACGTAATGAGTACCTTGGTACCAATAGTAATAACCAATTCCTCCACCAGCTACAACCATGATTAGCAGTATGGTGTATAGAATAAATTTCTTTTTCATGTTCTCTCCTCAATCCTCTTCTCAAATTGTCTAATGAGCAGTTGTAGGGCATCGACGATTTTGTCTATCTCTTCATCGGATAAGTCTTTTATTAGTTCCGTAAAATACTCCTTTTGCATCACCGGAATGGAATTAGCCATCTCCTCAAATTTATCAGTGATGTGTATCCAAACTACTCGCCGATCGGCGGTATCTCGAATACGTTCGATGTATCCCTCCCTCTCTAAGCGATCGACTATCCCGGAAACCGTACTACAAGAGAGATAGAGGTCCTTACTCAGTTGGCCAATCGTCATAGGTCCATCCTTAATCTTACGCATCACACTGATCTGAGGCATCGTAATCCCTACCTCGCTGAGTTCTTGTGTAACCATCATCCCAATGATTTTATTAAGTTGTCGTACCCCATCACGTATGATCAACCCTTTAGGCACCTCATATCACCCCTGACATATATTCGCAATCGCTAATGTTATTTCGGACTCGAAAATTTCGTACACGAAATAATATAAGTTAGAGGTAACTTTTATGCAACAAATTTTTCTATAAAAATGTACTTTCAACAAAAAAACCCGAAAAACGGACCTTTAGATAATGGTCCATTCTTCAGGTTATAGCACTCTTTCCCGTGCTACATACTTACGTGATTCTGCAATACCAGGATGTTGCTTTACAATGATCAAAATATTTTCAATGAATAAGTAATGCCCTTCCAGAAACTCCAAATCTCTTCGTTGGAACGAATCGACTTGTAAATACTGTTGCATCTCAAACGTGTATTTTTCCAGCTTATGTGCAAATTGATTGGCGGTAAGCATCTGTTCTACTTCAGGAAACTCATTCTTGAGCTTGCGTATCTCTTCATACAATTTGGTTGCTTCATTGATAAATTGATAGGCAGATCGTTCCAGAGCAGCTACTGATGTTTGTTCTTCCTCTCGCCGTGCCTGAAGCAAAGCAGACAAGTAAGTGATAAAGTGGTAAATCGTTAAAAAGAGGGGTCCTAAAAAAAGAATAATCCCTGCTTTATATACATGCTGATTGGCCATATTGGTCACTAGTACAAATAGATGGTACAAAATAGCTCCCAACCACACAAAGATAATTACTTGATGGTTGACACCACCTGCTTCACCTTGTTTTGAAAAAACAAAGGTTAAACCCAGTAGATAAAAAGCAAGTAATGTAAAGCTGGCACTAAACAGTACCATTTCCATTTCTAACAGCCACTTTGCATCTTCAGGTATGGTAACAAAAAATTCGACCGTTAGCACTAATAAGCTAAAGACGAAGCCCATAATCCAAAATCGACTTACGTCTCGATCAGCTCTGCGGCGCGTTCGGTGTCTTTCTGATCGGGAGTTTTTCAAGCTTTTCACCTCACTCTACACCCGATACATTTCGCCATAATTCGTCAAAATCCTTTTCCGTAACAGAAAGAAGCCCCATCCCTACTAAATAAATAGGAAAAGAGCTTCTTCCTTTCACTTTTCTTCGTTATCTAATCAGAAGTAGACTCTTATCTGCTAAATGGTTTACCCGATCTGGATGAACCGCCAGATTTACCTTGGCCTGATCTGTTTGATGCTTGTCCTGGTCTGCTTGGTGCTTGCCCTGGACGGCCTGTTGCTTGTCCTGGTCTGCTCGGCGCTTGCCCTGGACGGCCTGTTGCTTGTCCTGGTCTGCTTGGTGCTTGCCCTGGATGGCCTGTTGCTTGTCCCGGTCTGCCTGGCGCTTGCCCTGGACGGCCTGTTGCTTGTCCCGGTCTGCCTGGCGCTTGCCCTGGACGGCCTGTTGCTTGTCCTGGTCTGCCCTTAGATTTGCCCTTACCAGCTCTTTTGGCTTCTTCACGCTTTTGATTACGCTCGTATTGCGTTTTCCATTCTGCCATTTCGCGCTTCAGCTTGCGTTTATAGCCAGGCTTTACTTGTTTATTTTTAGCGAGAGCCTCTTTTAATGGAGCCTCTTTTTCTGCCTTCTCGATCTGTTGTTGTTTCTTCTTCTCAACTTTCAGCTCAGTGTAATGCTCTTCCCGTTCCGCAGCACGAGCTTTGCGACCTGCATCCAAATGACGAGTATGTGTAAGTAATTTTTCTACAATATCCGCTTTCGTTGCAGAACCAAAACGAGCCATCACGCTTTTTTGACGTGGAGTCACGAAGGAAATAGAATTTCCTAGCTGATTTGCACGCCCTGTACGTCCCACACGGTGAATATAACTTTCTACATCACTCGGAATGTCGTAGTTAAAGACATGAGTGACACCTTCTACATCAAGACCGCGAGCAGCGATATCGGTAGCTACAAGGAATTGGAACTTCATTTTACGGAAATCCTTCATCAAGGTTTCACGTTTCTTTTGAGACAAATCACCATACAATGCCTTGGCATCGTAACCAGCCTCTTGCAGTCGTGCTGTTAAAATCTTTACACGCTGTTGCGTGTTAGCAAAAATAATACCTAGGAATGGCTTTGTGACCTCGATAAGATCAAGAAGTGCATCCATTTTATCCGTTTGATTGATCACATAATACTCTTGCGTGATATTAGCAACCGTTTTTTGCTTGGATTCAATCTTGATATGCGGTGGTTGGTTCATAAATCGTTGACCCAACTTTTTCACCAAATCAGGCATTGTCGCAGAGAATAGCAGAACTTGTCTGTTACTTGGAGTGGAAACGATAATCTTCTCCACATCTTCTAAAAAGCCCATCTCTAGCATCTTGTCTGCTTCATCCAATACCAAAGTATGAATGCGACCAAAGTGTAATGTTTCACGACGCATGTGATCAAGAACGCGTCCTGGTGTTCCCACTACAACATGAACAGTACCTTTTAACTTGTTCATTTGACGCTCAATATCTGTACCACCATGCAAGGATAGTACACTCACATCAAGATGTTTACCCAACTTCTCAATTTCAGTAGCAATCTGAATGGATAGCTCACGAGTTGGAGTTAGGATTAATGTCTGAATATCTTTTTTCCCATCCTGTAGCTTTTGTAAGATCGGCAATACAAACGCTGCCGTTTTACCAGTACCAGTTTGAGCTTGTCCGATGACATCCTTACCTTCCATAATCAATGGAATCGCTGCTTCTTGAATAGCTGTGGGCTCTTTATAAAACAGGTCGGAAATCCCCTGCATAATCTCCGGTCGTAAACCAAATTGTTCGAACTTAGCCATCTTTTCACTTCCTTCTTAACGAAAACCGTACTGTCTGATCCAGTCTGCTACTGGACATTTCTGGACCTACCAGCCTATTCGCTCAAGTTTGTCTTTAGAAAGACACTTTCTCTATAGTAATATAAGTATTTCCTAAAAGACAAGAAAGATATGGCTTACTCCTTCGCTAATTCAAAAATTGCCTGTGCATATATCGCTGTCGCTTTCAATAAATCCTCTACCAATAGGTATTCATCTCGTTGATGAGCCGTATCCTGTCTACCAGGGAATAATGGGCCAAATGCAACTCCAACATCTAAAGCACGACCGTATGTACCGCCACCAATCGCTAACAATTCGGCCTTTTCTCCAGTCCGCTCGGTGTAGACTCGTTGCAAAGTTGTTACTAATGGATGAGTTGGGTCTACGCGATGTGGTTTCTTATGAGTAATAATTTCCAGAAAATACCCATGTTCAGATGCGACTTGTTCAAGCTTTGGCTTCCACTGTTCAAATAAAATAGAATGAGGGTAGCGAATGTTCAGATCGAAACGTACTTCCTCACCAGCTACATAATGAAATATACCTGGATTCATCGTGAGTGGTCCCATCTCCTGATCCTCTACTTTAATACCCATTGTCGCACCATCATGCTGTTCAAACAAATATGTCGCTATAAAATCAACAAATGCACGTCCACGCACATCTAAATCGCAATTTTGTAGGAATTTAGCTAAATACGCCCCTGCATTAACCCCTTTTCCTGGGTCCATTCCATGAACTGAAACTCCCTGTAAACTAAACGCTACACCTTTATCAGTCTGAGTAATATGACCTCGACGTTGCCCTTTTTCTAAATAAATCTGATATGCTTCTGTCCATGCCGCCGCTTGTTCTGGGTGGCAAGCAAGCTCAGCTTCTGCTATCTCTGGTACCATATTCACACGCATACCAGCATGGAAGGAGAGAAGCTGCGTAGCTCCTTCTTGACTAGCGTCCAGGCGATTTTTATGCGTCAATTGGTCAAAGCTCTCACTCGTTTGGCGTAAAACCAGATGCGTTAACCCTTTTTCTGCATAAATGAGGGGGAAGTCAGCATCCGGAGTAAAGCCCATCGTCGGCATTTCCTCTGTTTCAAAATAACGTTTCACACACTCCCAGCCTGACTCCTCATCTGTCCCAAAAATAAGTCGAACTCGTTTCTGAAGAGGTAATCCAAGCTCTTTAATAATCTTTGCGGCAAAAATAGCTGCCATTGCCGGACCCTTATCGTCCAAAGCTCCTCGTGCAATTATTTTTCCCTCGATGATGTCGGCTGCAAACGGCGGAATAGTCCAACCATCCCCCGGAGGCACCACATCTACGTGGCTTAATACGCCAATGCACTCATCGCCCTGACCAAACTCGGCATGACCCGCATATCCATTTATATTTTTAATAGTCATTCCTGCCTCTTCGCATGTTTGCAAAGCGAATTGCAGTGCTGCCTGCACTCCTTCGCCAAATGGCGCCCCTTCCCCCGCCGTATCTGGGTCCAGCACGCTATCGATCTGCAAAAAACGCTGCGTAGTAGCAATTAACTCTTCTTTTCGTTTCTCTACTTCTTGTTCCCAATTAATTGTGCTCATTTTCATCCTCCTTCTCTGTTTGAAGCACGATTTGTTTCTGATCAAAATAGACCGATTCGGTATCCACGTCTAAATCAAGCTCCACAATGCTTAAAAGTGGATCAATCGGAGATTCCTTTTTCCTTGTAAATTCGATCTGGGCCTCTTTAACCTCATCGCGAATTTTATTCATCTCGTTATCAAGCGTATAGGAAGCTTTAGCTGATTCGACAAGACGCAACTTGATGTCTTCTGGAATGATTCCTTCGTATTTATACTGCAAAGAATGCTCAATCGTGGCCCAAAAATTCATGCCCAGCGTTCGAATCTGTATTTCAACCGGTATGGTTTTCTGTCCGTCTATGGTCATGATGGGATACTCCACTGCTAAATGGTAGCCACGGTATCCCGTTTCTTTTGGCTGTGTCACATAATCTTTTTCCAGAAAAATCTTCATATCTTTGCGTTCTCTCAGCATATCTACGACAAACGATATATCATCAATAAACTGACAAATAATCCGCAATCCAGCAATGTCCCGAATTTCCCATGCAATATTTTCATTGATAGGAAAGTGTAGACGAGTAGCTTTGTTGTAGATACTGTTGATTGACTTGACTCGACCCGTAACAAATTCAATCGGTGAATGAACTTTTCGTTTCCCAAATTCATTACGAATATTTTTTAATTTTACTTTTAATTCTTCTACAGCTTGCTCATAAGGCATTAGATACAAGTCCCAATCCATTTTTTGCACGATTTTCCCTCCGACTTGGATTCCTTGTCCTTATATTTATTCAACAGATAATTAAGAAAATCCTGCTTTTGAAAGCCCTTACACGATTATGTAAACGCATCAATTTATTTACTATTACCATAGAGTAAAAAAGCGAGAAAAAGGCTGCCACCGTAAAGTCTGGCACATTCTTCCCGCTCTGTTTTTCTTTTATACATATTCCGTTGGTTCTAAAAAGCGTACCATAGCAATTTCATCACACATTGGTAATTTGGAGCAATTGATGCAATCTTTCCATACCTTTTGCGGTAACGATTCTTTTTGAACAATCTGAAAGTTACATTTGTGAAAAAACTCAACCTGATACGTAAGTGACAATACTCGGCGTATCCCTAATTTTCTTGCTTCTTCCACCAAAGCCAGTACAAGCTTCTTCCCAATCCCCATTCCCTGCGCACGTTCTGCCATCGCAAGTGAGCGAATCTCCGCTAAATCCTCCCACAGAATATGCAAGCCCCCCATCCCCATTACTCCTTGCCCATCATGCACAATGATATAGGATTGCAGATGCTCACAAATAGACAGCTTGGTGCGAGGTAGCATCAATCCTTTTGCAGCAAAATAATTAATGATTTCCAACATTTGATCCACATCGTGTATGGTTGCCTGGCGAATCACAAGTGTGCCTGTCATACTCATGGTTATTTTACTCCTCCACTCATCGTAACGTATAAAAATTCATAATTAATTATAAATATACAATCTAACTAAGCTACTCGTAAAGCATTTTTTATTGAAATACTTGCACAATTTTCTTTACGACTCCCTAGTGAGTTTCAAGATTATGATATACTTCTAGCAGGAGGTGTTAACTTGATTACTCGCAGAGAACGGAAAAAGCGTGAAACAAAGGAACGCATTTTTAATGCTGCTATTAAATTGTTTAAAGAACATGGTTTTGAAGCGACCACGATTGATATGATTTCTGAGGAAGCAGATGTGGCACGTGGAACCATTTTTTTGCATTTCACCTCGAAAGAAGCGATTCTTGCCAATTGGGGCTATGAACGCTTGCAGGAAATTGAAGATAGGCGCGAAGAGTGGGATTTTGGAGAGAGTTGTAAACAACGCGTCCTACGAATTTATAAAATCCTAAACGAAGTAAATATACAGAATTACGATTTTTTGAAAGTACTGATTGAATCCTCTATGAAGCATCGCAAAGTCCTAGAGTCAGAAAAGAAAAATATGTACTTTGAGCTTAGAGAATTATTTGCTGATTTGATTGAAGATGCCCAAGAGAAAGGGCGATTAAAAAGTAAAGTTAATCCATTAATTGCAGCCAATATGCTGGAAAACATCTATTACAACGCCTTATATGATTGGGTACGCAGCGATGGTGGCTGGCCTTTGGAAGAAATCATGGAAGAAAAAGTTTCAATTGTATTTGAAGGTCTGGATGTGTCTACGCAATCATAAAAAATAGTTCATTCCCAGCGAAACGGTTACCATTACACCTGATGGTAGCCTGTTTGTTTATGTCATTCATTTCTCTAACAAATACTTACGCCTCCCTTCCAATAGCTCCCTTGTCCAAATAAATGATAATTTATGTTGACTTATCCTCCTTGTGCTACTACAATACAAAACAATATCTTTATTAAAAAAACTTTCATACCTTACGGAAAAATAAAAAATATAGCCACGTATAATCATAGGAATATGGCCTATAAGTCTCTACCGGGTTACCGTAAATAACCTGACTACGCGGATGACACAAAGAAGAACTGCGATTTGCCTAGCGGTTTATTTTGTTATACCTGTAACAAACCGCTCCGCCTTATCTCGCATCTTTTCTTGTGTTTCTGTGTTCGTAGAGCCCCTGGTCGATTCCAGGGGTTTTTCTCGTTATGTATAACTTTGAATACTAGAGGAGCGATCCAGATGAACATTCAACCTTCTGCCTTACAAAAACGTATCGAAGCGTCCTCCAAACGCGCTAAAGCTGATTTGGTGATTAAGAACGGTAAAATCGTAAACGTCTTTACTGGAGAGATTGTCGAGGCAGATGTAGCCATTACAGATGGTATGATCATCGGAATCGGAGCCTATGAGGGTAAAGATGTCTGGGATGCTCAAGGCAAGTACATTGCTCCGGGTTTCATTGACGGACATGTTCACATCGAATCATCTATGGTAACACCTACTCAGTTCGCTGAAATCGTTCTTCCTCATGGTGTTACAAGTGTAGTCTGTGATCCTCATGAGATTGCCAATGTATCAGGTACTGCTGGTATTCAATACATGTTAGATGCATCAGAAGGGCTTGACCTTGATGTGTATGTGATGCTTCCTTCTTGTGTACCTGCTACTTCTTTTGAACATGCTGGTGCAAAGCTGTATGCCAAAGATCTTGCCCCATTCTATCATCATCCTCGCGTGCTAGGCTTGGCTGAGGTCATGGATTACCCGGCTGTAATGAGCGGTAGTGATGATATGGTTCAAAAAATCGATGATGCCAGAAAACGTAGTAAAAAATTGGACGGGCATCTTGCTGGACTCTCCAAGGATGCCATTAACGTATATATGACAGCAGGAATTCGCACAGATCATGAAGCAGTTACCTTACAAGATGCTAAGGAACGCCTTCAATTAGGTATGTACCTTCTCATCCGCGAAGGATCTGCTGCCAAAGATTTGAAGAGTCTAATTCCAGTTGTAAACGAACGCACAGCGGCACGTTGCCTATTCTGTACAGATGATAAACACTTAGATGATCTATTTAAAGAAGGAAGCATAGATTACAACGTTCGTTTGGCTATCCAATGCGGCATCGACCCAATTACGGCTATTCGCATGGCAACACTTACTGCTGCTGAATGCTATGGTCTTGCAGAAAAAGGTGCAGTTGCTCCAGGCTATTTAGCTGATCTGATCATGATGGACAATCTAGAACAAGTAACTATTACCGATGTGTGGAAGAATGGTAAGCTAATTGCAAAAAACGGCCGTTATGAAGGAAATATCTCTACTCCTGCTAACGTACCTGCTACTATCACCAACAGCGTACGTATTACACCTGTGACAAAACAAGAGCTCCAGCTTCCTATTAGTAAGAAGAAAGCGCACATTATTGGCGTAGTTCCTAACAGTATTGTAACGGAGCATTTAGTTGAAGAAGTAGATATTGCTAATGGATTCTTCCAGCCGTCCATCGAACGTGATTTAGCTAAAATGGCTGTGGTTGAACGCCACCACAAAACAGGTCATATTGGAGTCGGAATTGTAAAAGGCTTTGGCTTACAATCAGGTGCAATGGCTACCACGATCGCCCATGACTCTCATAACATTATTACCGTTGGAACCAACGATCAAGACATGCTGACTGCTATTAAAACACTGGAAGAGATGCAAGGTGGACTGGTCATTGTTGAAAACGGGAAAGTTCTAGCTTCCCTATCTCTAGAAATTGCTGGTTTAATGACGATACGTCCAGCTGAACGAGTGATGGCAGAACTACACCATTTAGACAAAGCACTGCTAAGTATTGGTGCCTCTCAGGAATTCTCTCAGTTCCTGACGCTCTCCTTCCTAGCTCTACCGGTGATCCCTGCTTTAAAATTGACTGACATGGGACTCTTTGATGTGAAGCAATTTGTTCACATGGACGTATCCGTTGATGAGCGTGAACTGGTATTGAAGGGATAAATATAGTAGGTTGAATAGAAAAGGAACAATAGGTGATTATGAGCCGTTGTTCCTTTTTTTATCACTACCACTCATACCTAAGTTTACCACAAATTACAAACAAAAAAGTGAATAAAATGTAAATTTATGTTATATTTTGCCGAATGAATGTAGTAGAAAAAATGTTCATACGATATCACAATGACCAATTTCTTCTTTAGCACATCTTTTCCTTGCGGCTCAACCTATCTTCTCCTATGATGGAGGGTAGAGATTTTTCCTATTTACTAGATTTGCGCCCGTCTAAACCATACTAGAATGTGGGCAAAATAAATCTATTAATCATTGAAATACCGATAATATCGCAGACTCAAAGACATTTGCCCTACGATCACAAAGCAAATGTCTGTTTTTTACTAAATGACTTGTTTTCCTATTGAAAATAGCTCTTTTATAAAGAAGTTTTACATTCTATTAAAAAAGAGCTTCATATTTGTTTGGAGGGTTACCATTCGTGAAGAATCAGATCAGACGAGAAGATATTGAGTTGCTAGCACCTGCAGGTAATTGGGATTGCCTAAAAGCTGCGGTTGCCAACGGAGCAAATGCAATTTTTTTTGGTGTTGAAAAGTTTAATGCGCGAGCACGTGCGGAAAACTTTCAAATGAAAGAATTACCTGAAATTATGGCTTACCTGCATATGTACGGAGTAAAAGGCTTTCTTACCTTTAATATTCTTGTCTTTGAAAATGAATTAGAAGATGCCAAAGAATTAATAGACGCCTGTATCGACGCTGGTGTAGATGCTGTGATTGTACAAGATCTGGGTCTAGTAAAATTAATCCGTGAAATCAGCCCCGACTTCCCTATTCATGGCTCTACGCAAATGACCATCACTTCTCCAGAGGCGGTCGAGTTTACCAAACCATACGACATGGAGCGCGTGGTTTTGGGACGTGAAAACTCGTTAAAAGAAATCAAGAAAATCGGTGAAAAGGCAAAGCTACCAATGGAAGTATTTGTACACGGAGCTCTCTGTGTCTCTTACTCTGGTCAATGCCTTACCTCAGAAATGTGGGGCGGTCGCTCTGCCAATCGTGGTGAATGCGCACAGGCCTGTCGTCTGCCATATGATTTGATAGTCGATGGTGTCCAAAAAGAGATGGGTAACATCGCTTATTTACTTTCCCCAAAGGATCTGGCTGCTATTGAAATCGTACCAGAATTAATTGAAGCAGGAGTAACGTCCTTTAAAATTGAAGGACGCCTGAAAACTCCGGAATACGTAGCCAATGTAGTTAGCAAATATCGAGCAGCAATCGACAGATATTTTGCTGGAAACAATGCTAAGCCGAGTAAAGATGAAATTCGTGAGCTACAACAAAGCTTTTCACGGGGATTCACCCATGGTTTTCTTGATGGAACCAATAATCGCCTCTTATTAGATGGAAGCTTCCCGAAGAGTCGTGGTGTCTATCTCGGTATCGTAAAAAAGGTGTTGAAACACGCCCTCTTAGTAGAGATCAATACTCCACTAAAACGCGGTGATGGCATCGTATTTGACGCAGGTGATCCGACACAAAAGGAAGAAGGCGGTCGTGTCTATGATATTTTACTGCATGGGGATAAAGTAGAAGGCCAAGTACAGGAAGGCTTATACGAAATTGTCATGGGCCGTAATGATGTTAAACTAGGTCGTATCCATGTAGGTGATCGGGTATGGAAGACCAATGATCCCGAATTAAACAAGCGTCTCCGTAAAACCTTTGAGACTGAAAAGCCCTATACAACGTTCCCAGTGGCCTTGCATGTTTCTGGACGTGTAGGAGAACCGCTACAAACTGTTTGGATTGACGAGCAAGCCAACCATGCGGTAACAATTGCTTCTACTATGCCTTTAGAACAGGCGATGAAGCGTCCAATGACCCAAGCCTCCTTATATGATCAATTTAGCAGACTAGGTGGTACCTTATTCCATCTTTCTGAGGATCGTCTATCTCTAGACTTGGAGGGCGAGGTTATCATTCCAGTCAGCGAACTAAATCGGATGCGCCGTGAAGCAACCGAGCAACTGCTCTATCTTCGCCGCAAACCACCTGTTTATCAAAAAAATCAATTAGACGTTTATGCCAGTGTGTCCAAAAATCAACCAGTGGAAAATCCGCTACTAACCGTGCTTTGCCGTTCATTGGAACAGATAGAAGCAGCAGCACAAACCGATGTTGACTTTATATATGCTGATTTCGAATTTGTAAAACAATATCCGCAAGCAGTTAAGTTAGCGCATCAATACGGCAAAAAAATTGCGCTTGCTACTATGCGTATTCATATGCCAGATGAAAATGGAGTACTTGCTCTTATTGCAAAAAGCAATCCGGACGCCATTCTGATTCGTAACACAGGAGCCTTGTACTACTATCTCTCACGACGTGTTGAAATTCCTATTCCGTTGATCGGAGACTTCTCTTTGAATATTGCTAATCATAAAGCAGTAGAATTATTTATGGGCTATGGGCTTGAGCGCGTCACACCATCCTATGACTTAAATATTCAACAGATGGTCGACATGCTAGAGCATACAGACGCAGCTCCATTAGAATTAGTCATTCACCAGCATATGCCAATGTTTCATACCGAGCATTGCATTTATTGTACATTCATGAGTGAAGGGACAGATCACACGAATTGTGGTACTCCTTGTGAAACATCACGTGCCTCCTTGCAAGATCGCGTTGGCTTCTCTCACCCTGTCCGTGTAGATACAGGTTGCCGTAATACGGTCTATAATGCGATTGACCAATCCGGTGCCGAATATCTTCCAGAATTTAAACGATTAGGAGTAGGGGCTTACCGCATAGAATTCTTAGAGGAAGACCCTTCTCGCGTACAAGAAGTAATTCACTTGTATCGCAAAGCCTTACGCGGAGAGATTTCTGGCACAAAAGTATGGAAGACGTTAAAAGCAACAAATCAACTTGGTGTAACACGTGGACAACTAACCAAATAGACAAAACTAATGAGTACAGAGGGAGAGTAGATCATGGCCAATTTACAAGAAGCGACCCTAGAAAACCTGACTGTCATTATCGAGGGAATTAAAAGCAAGCTAAACATGGCGAATACCCAAGTAATGCGCCCAGAGGATTTTAAAATGGATAGCTATGAAGACCTGTTATATCTATATAACATGGTGCAAAAGAAAACTAGCTTCAGTGTTAACGAGATGACTGCTATCGTCGAAGAGCTAGGTAGCATGCGTAAGACCAATTAGAATGTATCCAAGATCATATTTGAAAAAATGAATCAGCAAAAGGACCACTTTCCCTTGATATGCTCCCCTAAAGGTAGACAGGTGAAATAATAAAACCTGCTACTGTGAGGGGAGCTTTTTCATGCCTAAAGTACAATATGGTGCGCCAGAGAAATTCGCCATCCTACAAGAAGTTGAAAGTGGCCAGTTGGGTCTTATGGCTACAGTTAAAAAATACAGGATTAACAAATCAACCTTAGCGAAATGGCGAAGTCGTTATGAAGTGTATGGATACGAAGGGTTAGAGGTTCGAACCCACAATAGAAGTTATTCTGCGGAACTAAAGCTTCAAGCGGTGAAGGATTATCTCTATGGGGGATTGTCACAATATCAGATCATCGATAAGTACAAGATAGCCAGCCGAACACAACTCTCCAACTGGGTAAAGAAGTATAATGGTCATAGCAGCTTAAAAACCTATACAGGGGGAGTGAAAGCTATGACGAAAGGTCGATCTACAACTTGGCAGGAGAGGATTGATATTGTTCTTTATTGTCTTACCCATCATCATGACTATCAAAAGACAGCGGAGCAGTACCAGGTCTCCTACCAACAAGTGTACCAATGGGTAAAGAAGTATGAAAATGACGGTCAGGATGCTTTACAGGATGGGCGGGGAAGAAAAAAAGCGCTTGAGGAGTTAACCGAAGCGGATCGCCAAAAGTTCGCAATGAAAAAGCTGGAGTATGAAAATGAGCGGCTTCGAGCAGAGAACGCTTTCTTAAAAAAGTTACAGGAAATCGAAAGGTGGCGACGTTAAGCCAATACCGGCAGGAGAATGTCTACCTTGCCATTCAAGCTGTTTGGCAAGAAGAACAATGTAGCGTGCAGGTATTGTGTGAAATCGCAAAGATTTCACGGTCAAGCTATTACAAATGGCTCAATCGCAAAACCAGTTCTCGTGAACTGGAAAATCAACAACTCACTGATGCCATGCTCTCGTTATACGAGAAGGTTGATGGCATCTACGGGTACCGTCGGTTAACCCTCCATTTGCGCCGCCAGACCCAGCGACGGATCAATCATAAGCGAATACAACGTCTTATGAAGAAAAAAGGAATCCAATCGGTGATCCGCAGAAAGAGAAAAAAATATGCGCGTTCAACTCCACAGCAAGTTGCTGAGAATCTGTTAAATCGTGAGTTTTATGCGAAAACACCGAATGAGAAGTGGGTAACCGATATAACGGAATTCAAGTACGGAAGTGGCCAGAAGGCCTATTTAAGTGCTATCTTAGACCTTCATGATAACTCGATTGTCTCCTATGTTTTAGGCCATTCCAATAACAATAGCCTTGTGTTTAAAACAGTGAATTTGGCCTTGCAAGCGGTACCAGGAAGTAAGCCTATGCTTCATAGTGATCGAGGTTTTCAATATACCTCTTTCAGGTTCAAAAAGTTATTTGCCGACAAACTAACCCACAGCATGTCCCGAGTTGGCAGGTGTATTGATAACGGTCCAATGGAAGCGTTCTGGGGAACCCTTAAATGTGAGAAGTATTATTTGCATTCATATAGTACCTTCGAGGAACTTAAGAAAGACATTGATGACTACATGTACTTTTACAATAACGACCGATTACAGGTAAAACTAAACAGCCTTAGTCCAATGGAATACAGAACTAAGGCTGCTTAACTGTTTTTTATTTTTTGTACTGTCTACTTGACAGGGTGCAGTTCACCTAGGAATGTGGTCCTTTTGCCTATATTCCTATATATATTCTTCAAACCACCCAACAATCGCCTGTAACCGAGCAATCCGATGGGCTGGATCTCCACTTCGAGATAATTCGTGCGTTGCATCTGGAAAACGCATAAAACGAACAGGGGCTTTTTTATGTTGTTTAATGGCAGTGAAAAATTGCTCTGCTTGTTCAATTGGGCATCGATAGTCACGCTCGCCATGTAAAATAAGTAATGGTGTTTCAACATGTTGAGCATAGCGTAACGGAGAATGTTGCCACAGTCTATCTGGATCTGTGACTAAATCACCTTGAACCTCCCATTTTGCAAAATAATACCCAATATCGCTTACTCCAGCAAAACTGATCCAATTAGAAATAGATCGCTGGGTCACTGCTGCTCTAAAACGTTGATTATGTGTCACAATCCAATTCGTCATAAATCCACCATAACTACCACCCGTAACCCCCATCCGTTGCTCATCTAAATAATCGTAATGTGCAAGAACATAAGTAACTCCACTCATCAAATCTTCATAATCTTTACCGCCATAATCCCCACGAACTGCATTAACAAATTTTTGACCGTATCCATGACTACCTCGCGGATTGGTGTACAAAATAGCGTAGCCCTTTGCTGCTAACAATTGGAGTTCGTGAAAAAATGTATAACCATACATAGCATGGGGACCGCCGTGAATTTCCAATAGTAGTGGGTATGTTTCACCCCTTTTATAAAAAGCAGGCTTTAACATCCACCCTTGAATCTCCCAACCGTCTTCAGCTTTGTAGGTAATCACTTCAGGATTAGATAGCTCCACTTCTTCTAGCCACTGATTACTTGTTGTTAGACGCTTACTTTCCCCTTTACTACTATCAATGTAAAACAAATCTCCAGGTGTCAGTGGATCACTTACTGCTATGACAGCCTTACCGCTCTTTTTATGAAAAGTCCATCCATACACATGACGTTCTCCACTAACAATGGGTATATTCTCTCCTTGAATCGTTACATAATAGAGACTTACTCGACCTTGTTCCGAGACAGTGACATAGTTCCCTTGACCATCTGCACTCCATACTGCACCCGGATTGACATGTCCACTCCGCATATCACCAACCATTGCATCTGTAAAATGTACATCCCACTTTTCAGTCAAACAACGTCTCTTTCCTGTTTCTAACTCAAAGTGCCAGACATGCATCAATTTTTCTTGCTCGAATACCCGCTCATAGCCTACACATGCTATTATTTTGCCATCTGGTGACCAGTTAGGTAACATAAACGTTCCCTTTGAATCAGACAAATTGCGCCAAGAATTGTCTTCTAATGAATGAATCCATAAATCGCAGGTAGGATAAAACCGCTCATTTTTACGTTCCATAACACAACAAGCAATCTGCTTCCCATCTGGTGACCAGGCAGCCATCAGATGATCCTGCTCTTCATTGGTGATCTGACGTAATTGACCACTTTCTCGATCACATAATGCTAATTGGATATATTTACCATCCCAGAAGCCAGCTTCATCTGATTTATAGCGAATATAATCCACCTGTAAGACTGGCTTACCTTTTATTACAGTTGAGGAGCTTACTCTGTCTCCTTCTTGTTCAATCAAAATAGTGTGTAGTGTTTCATTTGGGGAAATCCTTACTTGAACCAATAGCTTTTCACTATCTGGTGACCAAACTGGCTTAGCAGCACCTTGTTTGTTACCTGTTAATTGACGCGCCTCTCCTCCATTTATTGAAAGGAGCCATACCTGTGTATCTCCCGAACGATCTGACTCAAATGCAAGCCAATTACCATCTGGTGACCATCGAGGGTGCGTATCCCGATGATTACCAAAAGTCCACTGCCGTTCCTCAGAATCTACTAGAGAGCGTACAAATAAGTTGGAAATGTATTTTCCCTCTGAATTAATTGTTCTTTGTATGTAAACAACTTTATTTCCATCGGGAGAAATTTGCGGATCCTCCACCCATTCAAAACGAAATAAATCTTCCGCGGTCATTTTTCGTTTTTCGTTCAACATATTCATTCCTCCTTGTGCCTCTACTTTTTATTTACAAGCCATATATCTATTTGCCAATTCTATGTATGAAAAGGCACGACCATACGCGGAAACAATAGGTCGTGCCTTGCGATGTTTTTTAATGATTAACGATGCCTATCCGTACTTCTTCCCGTTCAACATCAAGAGCTTCTGCACCTTGTTTCCACAATAAATAGCGAACACTATCGGCGAGTGCTTCCCAACTAGCCTCAATCACATTCGTTGACACTCCCACTGTACTCCAGCTCTCCCCCTGATGAGTGGATTCAATCAGCACACGTACTTTGGCTGATGTGGCTTCGCTCTCGTCAAGTACACGCACCTTATAATCTTTTAAATGCATGTGACTAAGAATCGGGAAGTGCTGCTCTAGTGCCTTTCGCAACGCATTATCTAGTGCATTGACCGGTCCATTTCCTTCTGCCACCGTATGCACGGTTTGTCCATTGATATTACATTTAACCATCGCTTCGGAGACGATTGATTTGTCAGGCTTTTTTTCCATAAATACTTTAAAGGATTCTAAATGAAACAACTTAGCTTCTTCCCCCGATGCTTCCAAAATCATTAGGGTAAGTGAGGCTTCAGCACCTTCATATTGATAGCCAGCATGCTCTTTGTCCTTCAGACGCTGTACTACTTCTTTTGACACTGATTTTTCCCCATTAAAGCACACTTGTAATTCTTCTGCTTTGGCCAATAGATTACTTTGTCCCGATAGCTCCGAAACGAGAATTCGTCTACGATTCCCGATAACTTCCGGCTCGATGTGCTCATACGTACTAGCGTTTTTCATGACGGCACTTACATGAATACCACCTTTGTGAGCAAAAGCACTATTACCTACAAACGGTTGGTTGACCGGTAACATAATGTTAGCAATCTCTGCGACATAGCGGGAGGTACTGGTCAATTGCTGCAATCGTTCTAAAGAAACACAATTATATCCCAATTTCAGCTGTAGATTGGGAATGACAGAAACTAAGTTCACATTGCCGCATCGTTCACCAATCCCATTCATGGTGCCTTGCACTTGCTCTGCGCCAGCTTGAACTGCCGCTATTGCATTTGCCACTGCTAACTCACAATCATTGTGCGGATGAATTCCAAGCGGCTTGCTACAGGCTTCCTTTACCTGTGTAACGATCTCGTTAATTTCATGAGGAAGCGTTCCTCCATTTGTATCACATAAGACCACCCAGTCTGCACCCGCTGCTTCTGCGGCTTTTAATACATCCAACGCATATTTCGCATTCGCTTTGTATCCATCAAAAAAATGCTCTGCTAAAAACATCACTTCAAGTCCATTTTCGTGCAGATGGGTAACTGACTCATGAATCATGCGTAGATTTTCAGTAAGCGTAGTTTTTAATGCTTCAAATACATGCAAATCCCAGGCTTTTCCGAAAATTGAGGCTACAGACGCACCACTTTCCAGAATTGCGCGTAAATTTACATCTTGAGAAGCTGGTACATTTGGTCGACAGGTGCTCCCAAAGGCTGTAAGTTTTGCATGCTCTAGCTTTACCTCTTTTATCCGTTGGAAAAAGGCCATATCTTTAGGATTACTTCCCGGCCATCCGCCTTCAATATAGTCAACTCCAAATCGATCCAAACGTACAGCGATTTTAACTTTATCCTCCACAGATAGACTGATGCCCTCTCCTTGCGTACCGTCACGTAGTGTTGTATCGTACAGATGGATTTTTCTCCCCGTCATTCCTAATCCCTCTCCGTTTTCTGTATTTTTTAGATTTTTTTGAAAAATCAACCTTCAATGTTCTCTATTTTGCCTACCAGTATAACATAAGCAAGAGAGCTAACAAAAGGCATTTACCGGAATTATGCTGGACATTTGAATGAATAAAGCAAGATTTTAAAAAGATCAAGTTAATTTGTAGAGAAGTCAGCGAATAAAAATATTGACGCTGACTCCCCTACTTACTTACTTACTTACTTACGAGTAGATTGAAGTACAAATTGTGAAGTAACATCAATCGCTTCTTCTAGCTCTGCACTGGTTCCCGTAAATGGATGCTTGGTATTCATTACATGGTCCGCTTCTTTAATCCAGTGTAGAATTGCTTGTGGATAAGCTTCCTTCAGCAGTTTGGCACCATGCACTAAACGTCCAAAATCCTTCTCGCCTTGTACAATCAATAGAGATTTATCAAGCTGGGAGACTTTCTTCAACAAATCATACGCTTCTACATTCTGATCGACGTCCTCCACGACCTCAGGCATGATTGGCATTCTTTGCCCTGTTCGTCCGTTCATAATATAGGCTATGCCGGTATCTTTTAATTCTTGTCGTAAATCTTCGTCGAACAAATTGACCTGCGCAATACCATTCCATGTAATAATCCCCTTAATAGCAGGATGATTAGCTCCAAATAGAATAGCATCACCGCCACCTTTACTATGTCCCATCACATAGATTTGCTCCGTATCAAAATGCTCTGCCAAAGGTAGCTCACGTTCCAGAATAGCCCTCATGAGTACATTTAAGTCAGCAACTTCCCGTGCATAGGTGTTGATTCCGAACTTTTCTAGCTCATCAAACTCAGTCAGGCTCTCTCCGACCCCATTTGCCGAAAAGTTAAATCGGATGACCGTCACTCCTTTCGTTGCCAACGCATCTGCTACATAAGGAAAGCTTCCCCAATCCTTAAATCCTTTAAATCCGTGGCAAAATATTAATAAAGGTTGTTTCTCTCCTGTCTCCGCTGTTGTATGCACATCTCCACGTATCACAAATGAATCCTCAAGGGGTAACACAAAAGCTTGTTGCATAATTCCCACCTACCTTTTTGTTATATGAAAAGCTTCATTAGGTCTGATGAACATGTAAAAAAGCTAAAGCAGCACGGCCCAATACTTCTGCGGCTACAAGCATGGCTCTCTCATCAATATCAAAACGTGGATGATGGTGTGGATAACAAGCCCCGATCTCTTCATTTCTTGCTCCAATAAAAACAAAAGCTCCTGGTGCCTTTTGCAAATAGTAAGAGAAATCCTCTCCACCCATAGTCGGTTTTAGAGGTATGAGACCCTCTTCACCAACAACGGACATAGCCGCTTGGTGTACTAATTCCGCTTCTTGCGCTGTATTGATAACGGCAGGATATCCTCTGTCATAATCCAAAACTGCTGTGCCACCCAGCATAGCAGCTGTACCTTCCACGATCTCTTTTAAACGTTTCTCACCCAAATCACGAACTTCCGGCAAGAAAGTGCGCAGTGTTCCGGTCATTTTGCAGGAGTCGGCTATTACGTTAAAGTTATCACCCGCGTTGAAAGTTCCAATCGTCACAACAACACTTTCTAGTGGGTCCACATTGCGACTAGCAATCGTTTGTATGTTATTGACAATTTGTGATCCAATTACGATAGAATCGACTGTTTGATGTGGAAGAGCACCGTGCCCCCCTCTTCCTTGAATCTGAATGGTAAAATCATCAGCATTAGCCATAACAGGACCTGATGCGATACCTACACTACCATATGGAAAATCAGCCCAAAGATGCGCACCAAACACTGCATCTACACCATCCATCGCTCCATCTTGCACCATATAGGTTGCTCCACCTGGATTCTCTTCCTCAGCAAATTGGAATAAAAATACGATAGTACCAGAAATCTCTTCACGATGTTGTGCTAAAACGCTAGCAAGACCTAACAAGCCTGCTGTATGGCCGTCATGGCCACATGCATGCATAACACCTGGAACTTTTGATTTATACTCCACATCTTTTTGATCTTGAATTGGTAACGCATCAAAATCAGCACGAATCGCAACGGTCTTTCCTGGCTTTCCTCCGATTAGAGTTCCAACGACACCACGGCCGCCCACTTTTTCACGTACTTGATCTAAGCCAGCTTCTCTTAAAATGCGGGCAATCATCGCAGGCGTGTTCTCTTCCTTAAACGATAACTCTGGATACTGGTGCAAGTGTCGACGCCAATCCACCATCTGAGTAAAATATTCCTTCAAATATGTACCTAGAGGCATTACGACTTGATTGGTCAAAAGCAAAAACTCCTCTCTGTCTCTTTTTTCTGATGATAACAAACCAAAGAACATTACGAAAGTCTTGTAAAAAAGTAAAACGACCACTTGAGCCTCGAAAGGCAAAAGTAGCCGTGATTTATGTGTAAGATTATTGATTGTTTTTTTCAACGTTGGCTGCTTGCGGACCGCGCTGTCCTTCTAAGATATCAAACAATACTTGTTCACCCTGCTCCAAATTACGGAACCCTGAACCGTTAATACCGGAATAGTGAACAAAAACGTCCGCACCGCCTTCCCTTTCAATAAATCCATACCCTTTTTTCTTATTAAACCATTTTACCTTTCCTTGCATACAAAGATGCCTCCCTTACAATCAGTAAAGCAACAAATGCTTTGTAGCATCTTATGCAGGCATCTACCCAAATGCTTTTGGGACAGCAAGGAAAATTCACCTAATATTTTTAAATAGGTTCTGGGACTTTTGGGCTTGAATGTTGGAATATTTATACGCTTGAGCTCTAGTTAGCTTGCAGAGCCTGTTGAAATTGTAAGAAGCTCTGCCTGTACCGCTTGAAGTTTGGCTATATCTATATTACTGTCTAAAGCCGCCAACAAGCCATTTACGTATTCTTCCACCTGCTCTTCCACTTTAGTCTTTTCCTTTTGCCACATGTCTTCAACAGCTTTTGTAAATACATCTTCCAAAATTTGATCACCCCAAGCAAGATGCTGATCTACCGGTTCTTGCAGTAGTTTTTCTACCAGCTCTCGCATCTTGCCTCTGCCTTCCCCTTCAAAGAAGTCACGTGGGTTTTTAAAAACTTGCAAGGCGCTTTGATAGTACTGAGGGGATACTTCTTTCATCTTTTCAGGTACTACTGGTGTTTCAATCTGCTGTTGGGTATAGGGAGCAAGTAAGAGTCCATGAAAGGTTTCCCTCACATCTTGTTGCCAAGCCTGAACACGCTTATTTCCTTCTTTATGTAACACCTTTTCTAAACGAAGAGAGGTAGCGCGCATCTCTTGTGCTAGATCATACCCAATCGAACGAAGAAAGTCATCCATACATGCTTGAGCTGTTTTCTTTAAATTTCGTCCGTCGTCTTTCAGTATGGAAGGATTGAATGCTTGACTGAACAGCTCCGACAGACGCAAAAAGAGTCGTTGCTTCACATAGTATAGGAGCTCGACTCGCTCTTGTTCCATATAACGAGAAATTGAGCTTATTTGAGCCGTTTGTATGCGTTGTAAAACGGTCTCTTTTTCCTCTTCAATATGTGTACGTCGTTCTTCCCTGACGCTCTCTCCCTGTTGTGACAGGTCTAGAAACTCTGCTAAGATCGTGCGAGCACGGTTAATCTCTCCTTCAGCTGCCGCTACAGCCATATGCGCTAGACCATCTACCGTATAATGCAAGAAATCCTGTTCAAATTTATCCAGACCTGATAACTTCATACCTGTATGATAATCGGGTAGCGATTCACTCTCATCAACACCTGTGCGCTGTCGATAGATTTTCTCCGACGAAGAGGTAAGCTTCCCATTTTTATGCATATGCGCAAGCAAAGCTGTCTGGCTCGATACTGGATAGATACGGGGATGGCGGATGCCACAGGATAGCAAGTTTTTCTCTACATGAGTAAGGACGCCTTGCAATTCATCGTCGTTTTGCGCCAAATCAGCGGCATTGACAATAAAGAACATTTTATCTAACTCGAACGTATCCTTTACGCGGCCCATCTGCAATAAAAACTCTCGATCAGCCTGAGCAAACGCATGATTATAATAAGTCACAAATAAAATAACATCAGCATTTTTTAAGTATTCAAAAGCCACACCTGTGTGTCTGGCATTAATAGAATCTGCTCCCGGGGTATCTACTAAAACCATGCCCTGTTCCGTCAACGGACAAGTGTAATATAGTTCAATATAATCGGCAAAGCATGCCTTTTCCTCTTTGGCAACAAACTTTTTAAACTCTTTTTCATCTACCAAAAGTTCTTGACCAAGATGGTTCTCAATCTCTGGTAATCCTTTTATCACTGCTTTCAAAAAGGTGTAATGAGGTTTGGCATTCGGAGCGATATCAGACACATCAATAGAAGCCACAGATTCACAACCACTAGCCAAATCATGCGCATGCTTGCCAAATATAGCTAACGAGCGCAAAACATCCTGTTCGATCGATTCCTGTGATTTAAGTACGACACGCACGGTTCCATGCGGATACATATCGCTCGGTGGCATAATTTTATTAATGGCGGCTGTGGTAGGATTAGGAGATACCGGTAGTACCATATCACCCATTAATGCATTTGCAAAGGAGGATTTTCCCGCACTAAACGCACCGAACAAAGCAACCGTAAATCGATTTTCCTCCATGCGTTGCGCCCGCTCTGTCATAGCTTGCGCTTGTTGTTTTAGCCCAGTAATCTGATTGATTAACTCGCTAGCATCACGTAATTGACCTGCACTTGCACGTAACATCTGTTTTACTTGGTTCATAATGGTCTCCTTTATATGTCCCCTGATAACAACGATGTGAGTTCATGTTTCGTGTTCGTTTCCTGGTCGAGGTAAGCCTTATGTTGCTTGAACGCTTGTTGTAATAACCTTAGTTCATCCAACCGTTCCCCTACCTTTCTTTGCTCATCAATCGCTTGTTCGGCCAGTTTTGAATTCAATTGATCTATGAATAGTAGGGCTTGTTTTCGATACCTTGTTTTAATGCTGTCAGATATATCCTGGCAGAAATTCATGACATACTCACTAGTTCCTGCTCCTTCTTTTACTAAAGAGGCAAGCCAATCAGACGTAAGCTCAATCTGGTTAGCATGTACAGCACTATTGTACGCTTCGTCACGCACGTTATAACGATCAGCAAAAGCCAACAACAATTGCTTATAGTGGAAGTCAAGATTACCTGCTACCTTCTCTACCACGTCATCAAGTAGGGCTTGTAACCTAGCTTGACGCTCTTCTTCCGTCTTTTTAGCTGTGAAGAAGAGACCTTTCTTAAAGCCTGGTTTGCGTGTTTCTACGTAAGCTTCAGCTGCCTGATTGGTACTATAGTAAGTTAAACGAGCATTTTGTAATAAGCTACTAAGTTCCTTCTCCATCTCTTGATAAGCTTGGTCTTTATTTTGTTGTAAATGAGCCCATTCTTTTTCAGTCGCTGTTAGTAATTGTATCAGGCTCTCTTCACTCGTTACGTCGAATCCCTTCTCTTGTAGAGCTGCCAATCCTTTCTCTATTTGTTCCTCCACTACTTCCAGCTGGGCCTGGTTGGAACGACGGAAAAAGCGGATATGCTCCTCAATCAAAGCAAGCGCGGCATGATGGATACTGTCCGCCAATAATTCTGTTCGTCGATGATACAGGTTAATCAATTTGTCTCGAAATTCATCATATTGATTTTCAGGATGCTCTGGTTCAGCTAGTGTTGTATAGAAAATGCCATCAGGCTTGATATTCCAAGTGGAAAATGCCTCTTCTACGCTTTCCTTGTATTCATCAAAATCCAATTCGAAATCAACGTGCTTATCAATCATATTAATGACAAGGTAGACAGGTTTATTACGATCTGTAAGCATTTTTGTAAAATTAAAGTTCTCTTCTGCCTGCACATGGTTGTAATCCATCATATATATGACTGCGTCTGCTAAGTGCAAAGCAGATTCCGTAGCCACTTTATGTGCGGCATCTGTTGAGTCTATACCAGGTGTATCCAATAAACTTGATTTCTCATCAAGAAACAGTCCTGGATAGCAAATCTCTACCCACTCTACTTGATCACCGTCTACAGCAAATTTTTTTAACTCCTCCAGATCCGTCTGTGGATCAAAATGAAGAACTCCGCTGTGACGAGTATATACATTGGCGGCAGGTTGTCCACCACGAATTTTTACTACATTTGCACTGGTTGGAATTGGATTGGAAGGTAATAATTCCTGTCCAAGTATGGTGTTAATCATCGTAGATTTTCCCGCAGAAAAATGTCCACAAAAAGCAATACTCATCTCTTCAGCATTCCCTTTTGCCACAAGTTGTTCTATTTTGAGTGCATGTGACTCATCGCCATTTTGGCGCATAAGCAACGCCATATGTTCTAGCTGCCCCACTCGTTGTTGTAGTGCTTTCTTATTTCCTTGCTTTATATCTTCCGTGTATCCGATCACTTGTAATCACTCCATCTAAATGACTCTACCATGACCGAATGTACCATACTACTACCGCAGGTTCAATCTATATGTGCGAATATTTTTATAAGTATACAGTTCCGTTCCTCTATATGGAAAAAACCCCGAGACAGATGATAACATCGTCTCGAGGCTTTGATATGTATGGTGCCGGTAGAGGGACTTGAACCCCCACGGTTTCCCTCACGATTTTGAGTCGCGCGCGTCTGCCAATTCCGCCATACCGGCTTATTTAGATGGTCGGGAAGACAGGATTCGAACCTGCGACACCTTGGTCCCAAACCAAGTACTCTACCAAGCTGAGCTACTTCCCGATATATAGATGGCGTGCCCTGAGAGATTCGAACTCCCGACCTTTTGATTCGTAGTCAAACGCTCTATCCGGCTGAGCTAAGGGCACAAAAAATAAAGGTTGTTCTTTCAAAACTGGATAATGAAAGTCAGCATAAAGGCAATGTGGATAAGTCCTCGACCGATTAGTATTCGTCAGCTCCATGCATTACTGCACTTCCACACCGAACCTATCAACCTCATCGTCTATGAGGGGTCTTACTAGCTTGCGCTATGGGAAGTCTCATCTTGAAGGGGGCTTCACGCTTAGATGCTTTCAGCGCTTATCCCGTCCGCACATAGCTACCCAGCTGTGCCACTGGCGTGACAACTGGTGCACCAGGGGTGCGTCCATCCCGGTCCTCTCGTACTAAGGACAGCTCTCCTCAAACTTCCTACGCCCGCGACAGATAGGGACCGAACTGTCTCACGACGTTCTGAACCCAGCTCGCGTACCGCTTTAATGGGCGAACAGCCCAACCCTTGGGACCTACTTCAGCCCCAGGATGCGATGAGCCGACATCGAGGTGCCAAACCTCCCCGTCGATGTGGACTCTTGGGGGAGATAAGCCTGTTATCCCCAGGGTAGCTTTTATCCGTTGAGCGATGGCCCTTCCATGCGGAACCACCGGATCACTAAGCCCGACTTTCGTCCCTGCTCGACTTGTAGGTCTCGCAGTCAAGCTCCCTTGTGCCTTTACACTCTACGAATGATTTCCGACCATTCTGAGGGAACCTTTGGGCGCCTCCGTTACTCTTTAGGAGGCGACCGCCCCAGTCAAACTGCCCACCTGGCATGGTCCTTCCACCCGATAAGGGCGGTAAGTTAGAAACTCCGTACATCAAGGGTGGTATCCCAACGACAGCTCCACGAAGGCTGGCGCCCTCGCTTCACAGCTTCCCACCTATTCTGTACATGATGCACAAAGTTTCAATACCAGGCTACAGTAAAGCTCCATGGGGTCTTTCCGTCTTGTCGCGGGTAACCTGCATCTTCACAGGTATTATGATTTCACCGGGTCTCTTGCCGAGACAGCGCCCAAGTCGTTACGCCTTTCGTGCGGGTCGGAACTTACCCGACAAGGAATTTCGCTACCTTAGGACCGTTATAGTTACGGCCGCCGTTTACTGGGGCTTCGGTTCAAAGCTTCGCTTGCGCTAACCCATCCCCTTAACCTTCCAGCACCGGGCAGGCGTCAGCCCCTATACTTCGCCTTGCGGCTTCGCAGAGACCTGTGTTTTTGCTAAACAGTCGCTTGGGCCTTTTCACTGCGGCCTCCTCGGGCTATAAACCCTACCGAGGCGCCCCTTCTCCCGAA